>CAXTJY010000088.1:0-2030 GCA_964244395.1 uncultured Rhodovarius sp. | reverse complement strand
AAACGCGCTTCTTGCCATCGAGCTTGTTGTTGTAGCGGCCGCGGAACTGCACGCTCCCTGGTGAAACCTGTTCCGCGCCACTCATGAAATGCTACCGCCCCCGTTCGATCCAGAATTCAGCGCCGGGGATGGCGGGTTCCGGCTGCCTTTCCCTGGAAAAGCGACCGGTGAGGCCCCCCGACCCCACCGGCTCGCCCTACCAACCCTTCTCTGGATGGGCTCGCCCCCCCGAGCGCGCTTCATCCCTATCTGGGTCGAAGGCGGTTCTATCTGGGACATTGCCCCACATCAAGGGAATTTCCGGCACCGCGCCGAATCCTGCGGGACGGGAATTACTTTAGGAACAGCAGCTTAGATATTAATCGCGCGTATGAGGCCTTTGAACCGGGTCATGAACATCGCTGTCAGAATGCGTTCGTTGTATGTTCTCCATCATTCCAGCCGTAATCCGCGTGCCCGGATGAATGCGCCCCACACCCGGCTGTCGTTTTCCAGCCGGTTCCTGATGTCGGCCGGGCTGCCGATCAAGGGCTCCAGATCGGCGGCGGCCAGCCGGGCCTGCATGGCCGGTTCCTCCAGCGCCACGCGCACCGCGGCGTTGATCCGCTGCACCGCCGCGTCTGCCATGCCGGCCGGTCCGCACAGGCCGAACCAGCCGGGAATGACGGGGCCGTCCACCCCGGCCTCCCGCTGCGTCGGCAGGTCGGGCAACACCGCGGCCCGACTTTCGCGCACGGCACAAAGCGGCACCACGCTGCCGGCCTGGATCGCCGGCAAGGCGATGCCGAGAACGCTGACCATGGCATCCACCTGGCTCGACACCACCGCCGTCAATGCCTGCGGCGAGCCGCCATAGGGGATGTGGGTCAGCTGGATGCCGGCCCGCTCGGCCAGCATTTCCATGGCCAAGTGGGTGGTGTTGGCGATGCCGGAGCTGGAGAAGGTCAGCCGGCCCGGCGCCGCCTTCGCCCGTTCCACCAACTGCGCCAGCGAGGTGATGCCGCTGGCCTTACTGGCGATCAGCGCGAAGGCGGTGTTGGTGACCGGCGCGATCCAGGAGAAGTCGGTCAACGGCTCATAGGGCAAGGCGCGGTAGAGGTGCTGGTTGAACGCCACCATCGAGACGCCGGCCATCAGCAGGGTCAGCCCATCGGGACGGGCGTTCTTCACATAGGCGCCGGCCACCGCACCGTTGGCGCCGGGCCTGTTGTCGGCCAGAACCGGCTGGCCGAGCTCGCGCCCCATGCTGTCGGCCATCTGGCGGATCACCAGGTCGCCGGAGGAGCCTGCGGTCTGCGGCAGGACGATTCGGATAGGGCCGGCCGGGTTCCAGGATTGGGCGCGCGCCAGGAGGGGAGCGGCGATGAGCGGCAGGGTGCGACGCGGGATCATGAAGTGGCCTTCCAGGGCAAGGTCAGGGTCGAGGCGTGCTCACCTCCGGTCAGCACCGTGATCGCCGGCGGCCGGCCATGCGGGTGCTGCCCGATGTGATCGGCATCGGTGCCGCTCAGGGACAGGCGTAACCGGCTGCCGGCGGCGAAGCGCCAGGCGGTGGGCAGCAAGGGGATACGCAGACGGGCCGGTTCGCCCGCGCGCAGCGGCGCCGCATCGGCCCGCGCAAAGCTGCGCCACGGCCAGTCGCACACATAGTTCGGCGGATGCGCAGCCTCCGCGCGGTGAATGGCCCGCAGCAGCCCCTCGGTGACGTAGCGGACCCGGCCATCGGCCTCGACCTCGCTGAGGTAGAGCAGGATGGATGCGTCGGGCTCCGAGCATTCGATCCAGAGATCGGCGACGGCGTGGCCGGCCAGTTCCATGGCGGTGGGAAGCGGCGCCGTGCTCCAGCCGGTCAGTGCCGCCTCCCGCTTTGCCCAGTCGTCGTGGTAAAGCCGGCTGTCGATGCCGGCAATGCGCTCGTAGCGGGTGCCGTCGCCGCTGCCCCAGCCGGGATCGGTGCGATGGTTGACGTGGCCGGACTGGCCGGAAAACGTGCCGTCCGCCCCCAGCTGAAGCGCCGGCGCGGCGGGCAG
>CAXTJY010000087.1:6696-10313 GCA_964244395.1 uncultured Rhodovarius sp. | reverse complement strand
ATCGGCGACGCCCAGGGCCGGCCGCACCACCAGCACGTTGGGGAAGGCGCAGATCGGCCCGATGGGCGCGAAGTCGCGCACCGGGTCATACGGGAAGTTCGGCATCAGATGCGGCAGCACGGCATGGCTGGCCGGCGTGGCGAGGACGATGGTCGCACCATCCGGCGCCGCCCGCGCCACGAACTCCGAACCGATGACGCCGGTGGCCCCGGAGCGGTTGTCATAGACGAACGGCTGCCCCAGCCGCGCCGCGATGTCGTCGCCCACCAGGCGTGAAATGTTGGTGGTGAAGCCAGGCGGGTAGGGCACCACCCAGCGGATCGGCTGGCTCGGCCACCCCTGGGCGGCGGCGGGCAGCACCGCGGCGCTGGCGAGCAAGGCACGGCGGGGAAAGCGCGGCATGGCGCGATGCTGGGCCGCGCGACGCAGCCGGGCAAGCCTACCCCGCCCTCTCCGGCAAGGGCATGTGGAACGTGAAGCGAGTCTCGGCATCGTCGGAGGTGAAGCTCAGCGTGCCGCCATGCGCACGGGCGATCTCGTTGGCGATGAATAGCCCCAGCCCCAGCCCCTCGCGCCCCTGCGCGCCGTCGCTGCGGACGAAGGGCTCGAACAGCCGTGGCCGCATCGCCGGATCGATAGAGGCGCCGGCATTGACCACCGACAGCGAGAGGGCGGCGTTTTCGATCGCCGCCTCGACGTGAATCGGCCGGTCCGGCAGGCCATGCGCCACCGCATTGCCCAGCAGATTGGCGAAGAGCTGGCAGACGCGGTCCACGTCGCATGGGGCCGGCGCGTCGATGGCGATGCGGGCATCGATGAGCCGGTCCGGATGGCTGACCGCGACCTCCTCCACCACCTGATGCAGCCGGACGGCCAGCTGGGTCGACTCCGCGCGATGCAAGGAGATACCGCCGCCCAGCCGGCTGCGTGCGAGGTCCAGCACATCCTCGGTCAGCCGGGTCATGCGCTGGACATTTTGCCGCGCGATGCGGGTGAATTCGAACGCCTCCTCCGGCCGGTCGGTCTCGTCCTCCAGCAGTTGGATGCAGGACTGAATGGACGCCAGCGGGCTGCGCAGGTCGTGCCCCAGCACCGCCACGAACTGCTCGCGCAATTCAGCCACCGCGCGGGCATCGCGCAGAGCGGACTGACTGTCATCGAGTTGCCGCCGCATGGCGATCTGCTGCGCGATGATGTCGGCGAAAAGCTGGAACATGCCCAGCACGGCCGGGGTGCTGACCTCCCGCGGCTCCGGGTCCAGCCCGCACAACGTGCCGAAGAAGGTGCCGTCCGGCAAAACGATGGGCACCGAGACGTAGCTGCGGAAACCGTAGAGGCTGGGCGTGATATGCGCGCAGTAGGTCGGGTGTGTCAGCGCGTCGTTGAAATGCACCGTGGCCCTGGTGCTGTGCACCTGTTCGCACAGGGTGGTCTCGACCTTCAGTTCATCGGCCGGCTTCAGGCCCAGCCCTGCATTGTCCAGCACGCTGCAGGCCACCCAACGGTTTTCCGTCACCCGAGCGACCGCGGCGAAGCGCATCCCGGTCGTGCCCGACAGGATCTCCAGCATGCGCGGCACCATGGCGATGTCGGCAATCAGATCGATATCGGTCTGGAGATCGTGCAAGCGCAGGGGTTTCCCGGCAGTGAGCGCCCTGGCGGCGGCCACCCCAGCTATTTACGGGCAGAGATGGGCGCGAACAAGGCGAGGCCGCGAGGCAGCCGCTGGGCCGCCGTTCCACTCCGAGCCTAGGGTCGGCGGGTCGCTTGCAATTCCGCCTCAGGCGCGTCGCTGTCGAATCGGCGGCCCAGCACGGTCAGCGGCCCGAAACCCGCCTCGGGCACGTTCGTTCCGGCATCCGCCAGCAGCCGCCGCGCATCCGTGGCCAGCATCACGTCACGAGCCAGCGCCTTCGCGTCCGTGTTGGCCGGCAGCATGTTCCAACGCTGCATCTGCACCGTCAGCCACACCGCCATGGCGTAGTCGGGGAAGGGGTTGAAGGTCACCCGGTCCGGCACGTTGCGCACCGCGCCCAGCCCATCGGCAAAGCGGCCGGTGATGACCTGGTTCACCACCACCTCCGGCGCGTTGACGTATTCGGCGCGCGCCAGGATAGGGGCCATGCCGGCCCGGTTGCCGTCCTGCGCACAATACATCCCGGCCTCCAGCGCACCGCGGAAGGCGGCCAGGAAGGTGTTGGGGTAGCGGCGGATCCACGCCTCGGTCGCGGTGATCGAGCAGCAGGGGTGGCCGTCCCAGATCTCCTTGCTCAGCAGGTGGATGAAGCCGGCACCTTCGAACACCGCCCGCTGCGGCCCCGGCTCGCCGCCGAAGAAGCCATCCACGCTTCCGACCCGCAGTTGCGAGACGTACTCGCTGGGCGGGGTCACCCGCATGGTCACGTCGCGGTCCGGGTCCAGCCCCGCCTCGGCAAGGTAGGCGCGCAGCTGCAGGGTCTGATGCGCCGCCTCGAACGGCACGGCGAAGCGCATGCCGCGCCAATTCTTCGGGTCGCGGTTGTCGCGGTGGCGGTTGGCCAGGACCAGCGCGTTGCCGTTCTGGTTCAGCACCGTCAGCACCTTGGTGGGAATGACGTTGCCGCCCATGCCGGCGCTGGTGGCCAGCGCCACCGGCATGACCTGCTGCGAGATGTCGAGTTCGCCGGCCAGCATGCGGTCACGAATCAGGGCGATGCCCGGCACCTTCACCAAATCCAGGGTCACACCGTGCTTCGCATAGATGCCGCGCTCCTGCCCCATGATCAGGGGGGCGGCGCAGGTCAGCGGCAGGAAGCCGGCCTTGATGACGGGCTTTTCCGGCGCCGCCCGCTCCTGCGCCATGGCGCGGAGGTCGGCCAGTGGCAGAAGGTCCGCCATTGCGGCCAACAAGGTGGAAGCGCCGACCGTCGCCAACAGCCGTCGGCGAAGCGCGCGCCGCGGGAAAAGTGCCCGGATCAGCCCATCATCGACTGCCGCGTCGCAGCGGAGGTGGCCGGCGCCGCATGCGCAGTTCGTCAGTCTCGTCATCGCTTCGCCCTTTGCCCTGAGCGGCGACGGTAGCGGCGCCGGGCCGCGTCGGCACGCCGAAAATGCGCAAGGGGTGGCTCAGGCGGTCCAGGGTTCCTCGTTCACCGAGGCCACCTGCCAGTCGCCGCCCTGCTTCACCAGCCGCGTCAGGCCGAGGTTGCGGATGCTGAACAGCAGCGCCTGGTGCGGCGTCAGCCGCATGGCGTGGGCGATGGCGGCGCGGATCGATCCGCCATGCGCCACCATCACCACATCGGCGCCCGGCCGCATCGTGGCGTAGCGCTCCAGCACCGGCCCCACGCGCGCGACGACGTCGGCGAAGGCCTCGCCGCCCGGCGGCTGCTCCTCCCCCGCATGCGGCCAGAAGGGGTGCGCGGGATGCTTGAGCCGCTCGACCAGTTCCTCGTGCCGGATGCCTTGCCATTCGCCCAGATGCTGCTCCACCAACCCGGCTTCCTCCGCCAGCACCGCGGGGTCGTAGCCGGCGGCGAAGATGGCGGCCGCGGTGGCCTTGGTGCGCGACAGCGGCGAGGTCACCCAGGTGGCGCCGGGTGGCAGGCGCGCCGCCAGCCAGCGATACAGCGCGGCTT
>CAXTJY010000087.1:0-6686 GCA_964244395.1 uncultured Rhodovarius sp. | reverse complement strand
TCCTCGATCAGTGCCTGTTCGCACAGCGCCACATCCATGCTGCCGTAGAGGATGGTGCGGGCCACCGGCGTCACCAGCGCGTGGCGAATCAGAAAGAAACGGGTCGTGTCCATGCGAGGGCCTTCGCCCCCGCCGGCGCACCGGTCAAGCCCGCAGCAGCCCGGCCTGAGGCGCGGCCGCCTCGCTGGACGGGAAGGCCTGCGCCAGCGCGGCGGCCGGCAGGCGAAGATGATCGCGCAGCAGCCCCTTGGACAGGCTGCGCAAATCCATCGTCGGCGCCAGGTCGCGATTTTCGTAGAGGTCGTGTAGCCCGGGCCAGTTGGCCAGCACCCGGCCGCCGGCCACCGCCCCGCCCAGCACGAAGGCGACGCCGCCGGTGCCATGATCGGTGCCGGCGGTGCCGTTGATCCGCACGGTGCGGCCGAATTCGGTGGCGACCAGCACGGCGGTCCGCGCCCAGGCGGCGCCCAGCGCCTCGCGCAGCGCATCCAGCCCGGCGTCCAGTTCGCCCAGCACGTTGTTGAGGCGCCCGGCCTGCCCGGCATGGGTGTCCCAGCCGCCAAGCTCCAGGGCGGCGACGCGCGGGCCGTCCGGCGCCGCCATCAGCCGGCCGGCCGCGCCGGCCAGTGCGGTGAAGCCGTTGCGGTTCCCCGGCGGCGGCGCCACCCCGGCCAGGACGGCGGCGGAGAAGCCGCGGGCGCGCAGCCCTTCGGCGAAGGCAGGGCCCAGCACCGGATCGCCGCGATGCAGCGCGGCGAGTTGTGCCAGCGTGCCCGTCTCCACCTGACCACTGCCGGAGGGCGCGTAGCTGCCGACCGGCACCGGCCCGCGCAGCAGCAGCGGCACATCGACCCCCACGGCCAGCCCTGGCCGCGAGGCGCCGTTGCCCGGCATGACCGCGAGCGCCCGGTTGAGCCAGCCTGAGCTCAGCCGCTGATCGGCGCCGGATTCCAGGAAATCCTGCGCGTCGAAGTGGCTGCGGCTGCGATACGGCCCGGCCACCGCATGCACCGGCAGCACCTGGCCGGAGGCGTACATCGCGTGCACGCGCTGCAGGGCCGGGTGCAGCCCGAAGGTTCCGCCCAGTTCCAGCACCCCGCCCTCCTGCCCCGGCTGGGGCAAGGCCAGGGGGCCACGCAGTTCGCCGAATGCCGGGTCGCCATAGGGCTGCACGGCCGAGAGCCCGTCCAGCGCGCCGCGCAGCAGCACCACTACGAAGCGTGCATCTCCGGCGCGGGCGGCCGGCGCCTGGGCCAGCGCCAGCCTGGCGCCGCCCAAGGCCATGCCGCCGGCCAGGCCGAGGAGGGTCCTGCGATTCATCGGCGTTGAAACTCCGGACTGGCCAGCAGCAGCACCAGCGCTTCACGCACCGAGCCGGCGCGGCGCACGGCATTGCTGGTCTCGGCCTTCAGCAAGGGCCCCAGGGTCGCCTCTGCCACGTCCCGCGCATCGGGCCTTCCCGCCGCCGCGGCGCGGCCCGCCAGGCCGTTGACCCAGTCCAGCCGCCGCATCAGCTGTTCGGGGGAAGCCCATTCCCCCGCCACATCCGGCCAGCCATTCGGCCCCGGCGCGGTCCACAGCGGCTGTGCAAGATTGCCCATGACGCCCAAGAGCGGTTGTGCCGCCTCGTCACCCGCACCCAGTGCGCGCAGTACGCTCAGGGCGAAGTCCTGCGGCGAGCGCAGCTTGGTCAGCGGTGCCCAGGCCTGCGGCAG
The DNA here is from genome assembly GCA_964244395.1 of uncultured Rhodovarius sp. Lineage (GTDB taxonomy): Bacteria > Pseudomonadota > Alphaproteobacteria > Acetobacterales > Acetobacteraceae > Rhodovarius. The sequence goes on along the minus strand of CAXTJY010000087.1, from coordinate 4,971 downwards.
GGCGATCAAGGCTCGCGTCGCGGCGCCCAGATCGCCCTGAGTGCCGGCCAGAATGTCGGCGATCCGCCGCACCGTCGCCTCTGGCGGATCATCGGCGACGAAATGCCGCACCAGCTTGGTCGCCAGGAACATCATGGTGTTGGGGTGGCTTGCCAGGAGCCTGAAGGCGGCCAGCCCGCCTTCCTCCCCCTCGGGAAACTCCTGCCCCAGCAGCAGCTTTGGGCCGGGCTCGTGGGCTGCCGGGCGGAACATGAAGCCGTCGGGCTCGTTGAACTCGGCGCCGCGCCCGATCGACCAGCCGGTGATGATCTTGGCGAAGCTGGTCACATCCTCCTGGCTGTAGCCGCCGCGCACGCCGAGCGTGTGCAGTTCCAGGATTTCGCGCGCCAGGTTCTCGTTCAGGCCGCGGTTGCGGCGGGCGTTGGCGCGGCTGTTCGGCCCGGCCGACCCGCCATTGTCGAGATACATGATCATCGCCGGATGGCGCGCCGCGGCCAGCAGCATGTCCTCGAAGCGGCCCAGGATATGCGGCCTGATCGCCTCGCGCTGATAGGCGCCGACGATGGCGGTGACGTTGCCCTGCCGCCGGCTGACGGTGAAATGGTTGCCCCAGAATTCGGCCAGGCGCTCGGCCAGCGGGGTATCGGTCGTGAGCATTCGTCGCGCCCAGATGGAGCCTTCGGCGCGAACTATGTCCCCCGGCCGTAGCTGGCCGTCCGGCAGCGGCTCCGACCCCGGATTGGCGCGTTGCGCCCGGATGCTGGCCAGGCCCTGGGCAGTCGTGATGCCAGCTTCGCTGGGGAGCGGCCGCAGTTGCTGGTTCAGCCATGCTTGCGGGTCATCGGGCAGCTGTTGCCCAAGCTTGGCGCCGAGGCCGAAACGCACCGTCGCGATGTGCATACGCGGCTGCATGTCAAAAACTTAGCACACGCCCCGGTCACGGCGAGAAACCAATTGTCTCAGTCCAGACCCATCAATCCGCGGGCGAAGTCCCGTGCATCGAAAGGCCGCAGATCATCCGCCCCCTCACCCACCCCCACCATGTGCAGCGGAATGGCGAATTGCTGGGCCAGGGCCACGACGACGCCGCCCTTGGCCGAGCCGTCCAGCTTGGTGACGGCGATGCCGGTCACGTCCACCATCTCGGAGAAGACCTTGGCCTGCTGCACCGCGTTCTGGCCGGTCGTCGCGTCCAGCACCAATAGCACCGAGTGCGGCGCCGTCTCGTCCACCCGTTTGATGACGCGCACCACCTTGCGCAGCTCGTCCATCAGGGCGGTCTTGTTGTGCAGCCGGCCGGCGGTGTCGATCAGCAGCAGATCGATGCCCTCGGTGCGGGCGCGGGTCAGCGCATCGAAGGCCAGGCCGGCCGCGTCGCCGCCATGCTTGGCGGCGGCGACGACGGTGGCCCCGGTGCGCTCGCCCCAGATCTGCAGTTGCTCCACCGCGGCGGCGCGGAAGGTGTCGCCGGCGGCGAACATCACCCGCTTCCCCGCCGCGCCATATTGCTGACCGAGCTTGGCGATGGTGGTGGTCTTGCCCACACCATTGACGCCGACCACCAGCACGACCTGCGGCGCGCGGCTGAAATCGACGGGCATGGGGCGGGCCACCGGCGTCAGGATCTCGGCGATTTCCTCCGCCAGCGCCGCCTTGACCTCCTCGGGCGAGACCTCCCGGCCGAAGCGCGTCTTCCGGAAGCTGGCAACGATGCGCTGGGCGGCCGGCAGGCCGAGATCGGCGACGATCAGCGTCTCCTCCAGCTCCTCCAACGCCGCCTCGTCCAGGCGCCTTTTGGTGAAGGTGGCGGTGATGGTCTCTGTCAGGCGGGCCGTGCTGCGGGCCAGGCCAGCCTTGAGGCGGCCGAAGAACCCGCGGGGTTCCGTCGCGAGCTCCGGCGCCTCGGAGCGTTCGGGGGCAGGCGCCGGCTCGCGGGCCGTCGGCTCGGGCATCCGCGCGTCCGGGGGTTCCGCCACGGGCGTCACCTCGGGAGTTGGTGGCTCAGGCGGCAGGGCGGGGGCAGGTGTCTCCGGCTTCGTCTCGGTGCCGGTGATCCGGCTCCACAGGTCACGCAGCGCCATCTTCGACCTCCCCAAGGAGCAACGCGCCCTGTGCCCCGAGCACGCGTACAGGCAGCAGCGCGCCGTGCATCGCCTGGCCTCCGGTCAACCGCAGCCGCAACCCCTGTGCGGTCGTCGCCTCGCCGGGTGAGTCGAAGATCGCCTGCTCCAGCAAGCCGATCCGCGCCGAAGCGGCGGCCGCGGCATGGCGCGCCCCCGCTGCCCGCAGCGCCGACGCGCGCGCGCGCACCAGCGCCGGCGGCAACGCCGGGAGACGGGCGGCCGCGGTCCCCGGCCTGGCCGAATAGGGAAACACATGCAGCGCCGCCGGCCGTAACGCCTCCACCAGCGCCAGCGAGGCCTGGTGCTGCGCTTCGTCCTCCGTCGGGAAGCCGGCGATCAGGTCGGCGCCAAGGGCGATGTCGGGACGCACCTCCCTTGCCAACGCCGCCAGCTCCAGAACGATGGCTGGCGCATGCCGGCGTCGCATCCGTTTCAGGATGATTCCGTCGCCATGCTGGGCGCTGAGGTGAAGGAACGGCGCCAGCCGCTCCTCGTCCCGCCACAGGGTGAACAGGCCGGGCTCGACCGCCGCTGGATCGAGCGAGGAAAGCCGCAGCCGCGCCAGCCCCGGCACCGCGAGGCAAGCCCGCGCCAGCGCTGCCAGGCCGAGCGCGCCCTCGCGCCAGCTCGCCAGATCCACCCCCGTCAGGATGACTTCACGCTGGCCGCGCGCCACCGCCTGCCGCGTGGCGCCCACCACCTCGTCCAACGACCAGGCTCGCGAAGGCCCGCGCGCGATGCGGATGACGCAGAAGGTGCAGTGGTGATCGCAACCCTGCTGCACCTCCAGAAAGGCACGGGCGCGCCGCTGCGTCGCCGCCGGGGCCGGCGCTTCCGCTGCCCCCCAACTCGCCGCCCGGAGCTTGTCCGCATTGCCGAGCACCCGCGCCACCCCCGGCAACGCCGCCCAGCTGGCCGGCGCCAGCGTCGCGGCGCACCCCGTCACGATGATCGGCCGGCCTGGCTGCTCCCGCGCGGCCCGGCGGATCGCCTGCCGTGCCTGCGCTTCGGCTTCCGCCGTCACCGCGCAGGTGTTGACGATGAGCGCCTCACGCAGGCCGCCCGCCGCCGCCAGCGCCGCCATGCTGTCGGCCTCGGCGGTGTTCAGCCGGCAGCCGAAGGCCAGGGTATCAAGCGGCAAGGCGCGCCCCGTCCAGCTCACCCATGAAGGAGACCGCAGTCGGCCCCTCCATCAGCACATGGCCATCGTCGCGCCAGGTGATGGTCAAGCGGCCGCCCGGCAGTTCGACCACCGCCCGACGTCCGGTCAGCCCGCGCCGATGCGCGTTCACCAGGGTGGCGCAGGCGCCGGAGCCGCAGGCCAGCGTCATGCCGGCGCCCCGTTCCCACATCACCAGCCGGATGGCGTCCGCCGCCAGCACCTGCGCGAAGCCGATATTGGCCCGTTCCGGAAAAAGCGCGTCACGCTCCAGAACCGGTCCCAGCAGCTGCACGTCCACCGCGGCCACATCCTCGACGAAGAAGGTCGCGTGCGGGTTGCCCATCGAACAGGCCGCCGGATCGCCCTCGATCGGCAGGTGCAGCGTGTCCATCTCCCGCGCCAGAGGCACCGCGGCCCAGCCGAAATGCGCCGGACCCATATCCGCCTCGATGAGGTCGTCCTCCATCAGGCGGACCGGCAGGAGCCCTCCCAGGGTGCGCACCACCGCTGCGTCGCGGCCGCTTTCCTCGAACAGGATGCGCGCGACGCAACGCGTGGCATTGCCGCAGGCCTGCGCCTCGCTGCCATCGGGGTTGAGGATGCGCATGAACACGTCGGCATCCGCGGCTGGCTCCAGCTGGATGATCTGGTCCGCGCCCACGCCCCGGTTGCGGTCCGCCAGCCAGCGCGCGCCCTGCGGCGTGATCGGCAGCGCCGCCTTGCGTGCGTCGAGGATGACGAAGTCGTTCCCCGCGCCATGCATTTTCCGAAAGGGCGTTGGCATGCGCTGGATATAGGCCGCGCCGCCCGGCCGCGCTATGTGCGCCGCATGATCCGGGCATTCCTTCTCCTCGTGGCGCTCGCAGCGTGTGGCAGCCGCTATTCGGCCGACGAATACGCCACCCGGGCGGTGCAGCAGGCCAACCGCGCCGAACAGGGTATCGTGGCCGGCTTCCGCCGCGTGCAGATCGCCGCCGACGGCACCACCGGCACGGCCGCGGGTGCTGCGGCGGGCGGCGTGCTGGGCAGCGCCACCGGCGGAAATCGCGTGGCCGAGGCGCTGGGCGCGGTGGGCGGTGCGCTGGTGGGCGGGCTGATCGGCAATGCCGCGGAGCGGGCGGCCAACAGCGGCAACGGCGTGGAATACATCGTGCGCAAGCGCAATGGCGATCTGGTGAGCGTGGTGCAGCGCGACCTGGTGCCGCTGGAGGTGGGGGCGCGTGTCCTGGTCATCGAGGGCGCCCAGGCCCGCATCGTGCCGGACTACACGACGCCGGCGCCGGGCGGGCCGCCGGTGGCCAACGCCCCGCCCTCGCCGGTGCCGCCGCCCGCCACCGCTCCCACGCCCGACACGGCGTCCGACCTGGGGGTGGCGCCGGCTTTGTTGCTCGACCGGCTGCCGCCCTGGATCGGCGCCCCCGGCAGTCAGCCTCCGATATAGGCCGTCGCGTCGATCTCCACGAGGCAGTCGGGCGAACCCAGCCCGACCACCAGGCAGGAAACGCGATGCGGCGGGTCTTCCGGGAAGGGCTCGAAGAACACCTCGTTCATCGGCGCCCAGTTCTCCCGCCCCACCACATAGATCGTGCATTTGACGATGTCGCGCATCGTGCCGCCGGCCTCTTCCACCAGCGCCTGGATGTTGGCCAGGCATTGCCTCGTCTGGGCGCGTGCATCGCCGATGGC
>CAXTJY010000086.1:0-10334 GCA_964244395.1 uncultured Rhodovarius sp. | reverse complement strand
GGCCGGTAAACACCACCCGGTCTTGACCCTCGCCGGGGTTCTCTACGATCACTGCGTCGGGGTCCGTCACGACGTAGTAGTCGTTGCCCGCGCCACCGTAGATCGTGTCCGCACCGCCCTGGCCCAGCAGCACATCATTACCGACGCCGCCAGACAGGACATCGCCGAAGGCGCTGCCCCACAAGGTGTCGTTGCCCGCTAGGCCGTCCAGTGTGCTGCCGTAATACGGGTTGGCCACGACCTGGTCGTCGCCTGCCGCGCCCATGGCATTGGCGGCGAACCCCGTTAGCCGCACGATCTCGATGTTCTGCGGCGTGACGTAGCCGTTCACCGTGACGTAGAGCGTATCGATCCCCTCGCCGGCGCTTTCCATGAGGGTGCTGCCCAGGCTGCCGACGACATAAGTGTCGTCGCCGGCGCCGCCGGCCATGGTGGCGGGCGCATCCTGGTCCCGCAGCGTGTCGTTGCCGCCGCGGCCGTTGAGCACGGTGCCGGCGCTGCCGCCCCACAGGAGGTCGTCGCCGCCACCGCCGATCAGCGTGGTGGCGCCAAGCAGGCTGGTGACCAGCTGTACGCCTGTCAGGCTGGTCGCCACCACCGCCAGGGTGATGCCGCCACGCGTGGCCCGGCCGAATTCGATATTGGCAGGCAGGATGAAGCTTACATCCGTCCACACCGTATCGGTACCGGCACTGTCGGCCTCGGTGATCACGTCGTCCGCGCTGGTGACCACATAGGTGTCGTTGCCGAGACCGCCGCTCAGCAGGTTGGCGCCGGCGCCTGCATAGAGCACGTCGTCGCCCGAGCCGCCGGAGATGGTGTCGTTGCCGTCGCCGCCGGAAATCTGATCGCCCAGGTCGGTCACCGGCCCGCCGGTGACGCCGGGGGAGACGAAGCCAGGCACGATCCGGTCAGCGAGGGCGGTGCCATTGATGCGGGGCATGGCGGCTCTCCTTTGCGTCTTGTGGGAGAGCGTGCTGCATGCCGCCTCTGCTAACAAGCCGACGGTCAGCCCGGCGGCGCGATCAGCTCGATGCCAGGAAAGCTGGTGGCGTAGCGGGCCCGGTCGCGGGTCAGCAGCGGCAAGCGAAGCACTATCGCCTGCGCGCCGATGAAAAAATCCGGCAGCACGCCGGTGCGCAGTCCGCCGCGTCGGCGGTAGTCCCGGAAAGCCCGCCCGGCGAGAAACAGCGCGGCTTCAGGCATGGGGGTCAGCACCAGTGCCGTGTGTTTCACCATGGCGCGCATCGCTGCGAGGTCCGGGAAGTGCAGGCTGATTTCGGCCAGGACGACATCGTTGATCAGCAGGGGCCCTCGGGCCGCCGCCGCATTTAGCTGCGCCCTGGACCATTCGAGCCATTGCTGATCGGCGCTCAGCACGTCCAGCAGGACGTTGCTGTCAATCAGGCTCGCCACGGGTCATCTGCATGATGTTGTCTGTGGAAAGGCCGGTGCCGGCGCATCCCACGAAAGGCGCCCAGCGGTCGGGATGTCCCCGTTCGCCATTTACCGCGCGCAGCCGCGCCTCGCCCCCTGGCAACAGCTCGAAGCTGACGTGGTCGCCGGGCTTCACGCCCAATGCATCGCGTACCCGCTTTGGGATGGTGACCTGGCCTTTGGTCGTGATCGCACCCATGCCACTCTCCAGTAATACTCAACTGTGGAACAGGTAATACCTAACCCTTGCGCCGTCGTGATTCAACCGCAACCATGTCGCATGCTTCGAACGTTGGCCGCCTCCCTGCTAAGCGCGACCGCCTGCTGGCTGGCCGTACTGGTCTGCGGCCTCTCCACCGCCACCGCCCAGCCGCGCGACAGCCTCACCATCGGCATCAGCCAGTATCCCAGCACGCTGCACCCCAACATCGAGAACATGGTTGCCAAATCCTATGTGCTGGGGATGACGCGCCGGCCGCTGACCGCCCACGACGCGGATTGGCGGCTGATCTGTCTGCTGTGCGAGACGCTGCCCACCCTGGAGAACGGCCTGGCGGCGCTGGAGAACACGCCGGACGGCCGCCCCGGCATCCGCGTCAGCTTCGTGCTGCGCGAGGGTCTGCGGTGGGGCGACGGCACGCCCATCACCGCCGCCGACTTCGCCTTCGCCTGGGAGGCGGGGCGCGACCCGGCAACCGGCTTCGGCCCGGCCGAATTTTACCGCACAGCCTATGAATTCATCACCGACGCCCCGAATCGCTTCACCCTTCGCTTCGACCGGGTGACCTTCGACTTCGCCTCGATGGGCGACTTCCAGCCGCTGCCGGCGCATGTCGAGCGGCCGATCTGGCAGGCCGGCCCCGCCGCCTACCGCACCCGCACGCAGTACGACACCAACCCGTCCAACCCTGCGCTGTGGTCCGGCCCGTATCGGGTCACCGCGACCCAGCCGGGTGCCGGGCTGACGTTGGAGCGCAACCCGGCCTGGGGGGGGCCTGCGCCGGCCTTTCGCACCATCCGCATCCGCACCGTCGAGAACACGGTGGCGATGGAGGCGCAGCTGCTGTCCGGCCAGCTCGACATGGTGGCGGGCGAGCTCGGTCTTCCCGTCGAGCAGGCAGCAGCGCTGCAACGCCGGGTGGGCAACCGCTTCCAGTTCCACTTCCACCCCGGGCTGATCTACGAGCACCTGGACGCCAATCTGGACAATCCGATCCTGGCCGACCGACGGGTGCGCCAGGCGCTGATGCACGCCATGGATCGCGGCCGGATCGTGGCGCAGCTCTTCGAGGGGCGGCAGACGGTGGCCCGCGGCAGCGTAAACCCACTCGACCGGATGGTGGACCCGGATGTGCGCGACTACCCGTTCGACGCCGCCCGCGCCGGCGCGTTGCTGGAGGAGGCGGGTTGGCGGCCGGGGCCGGATGGCATCCGCCGCAACGCCGCCGGTGAGCGGCTGGCCCTGGAGTTCATGACCACGGCGGGCAACCGCTCTCGCGAGCAAGTTCAGCAGGTGCTGGCCGCGATGTGGCGCGCGGTGGGGGTGGAAGCGCGCATCCGCAACGAGCCGCCGCGGGTGTTCTTCGCCGAGACCATGTCGCGTCGCCGCTTCACCGGCCTGGGCATGTATGCCTGGGTCTCGGCGCCTGAGAACGTGCCGCGCAGCAGCCTGCATTCGGATGAGATCCCGCGCGCCGAGCGTAATTTCTCCGGCCAGAACTATCCCGGGTTCCGCAATGCGGAAGTCGATACGCTGCTGGAGGCGCTGCCGATCACCCTGGACCCGGAGGCGCGCAGGCCGATGTGGCGGCGGCTGCAGGCGATCCAGGCGGAGGAACTGCCAAGCCTGCCGCTGTGGTTCCGGCAGGATGCGCATGTCTGGCCGGCCTGGCTGGATGGCGTCAGGCCAACCGGGCATCTCAACCCCAGCACGCTGTGGGTGGAGCAGTGGCGGGTCCGTTGAGCGGCCCCCTTTCTCGTCAGGTCACGCCCCGATGAGCCGGCTGGCGCAGATCGCGCTCACCACCATCGTCCTGTCCTTCATCTTCTACATGTTGCTGGGGCTTATGCCGGGCGACCCGATCGACCTCGCCATCATGTCCGACCCGCGGCTCACCGCGGAGGATGCCGCGCGGCTGCGGGCGCTGCATGGGCTGGATCAGCCGTTGCTGGCCCGTTACCTGGCCTGGGCAGGTGCCGTCCTGCGTGGCGAGTTCGGCTTCTCGCGGCTGTTCGCGCGGCCGGTGGCGACGTTGCTGTGGCCGGCTCTGCTGTCCACTTTGGCGTTGCTGGGCTGGGCGGTGCTGATTGCGGCGGGGCTGGGCACTGCGCTTGGGGTGCTGGCGGCGTTGCGGCCGTGGGCAGCGCCGTCGGTGCAGGGGGCAGCCCTGCTGGCGCAGGCCATGCCAGGGTTCTGGCTGGGGATCATGCTGATCGTGGTGTTCGCGGTGTGGCTGGGCTGGCTGCCGGCGGGCGGGGCGGAAGGCTGGGCGTCGCTGATTCTGCCGGTGGTGGCGCTGGCCTTCGGCCAGATGGCCGCCTACGCACGCCACGCAGCCGCCAGCATGGAGGCTGCGCTGCGCGAGCCATGGGTCCGCAGCGCGCGCGCCTGGGGCGCTTCGGCGCGGCGGGTAGCCTGGGTGCATGCCCTGCCCAACGCAGCGGTCCCGCTGCTGACCTTGCTGGGGCTGGATGCCGGCGGGCTCGTGTCCGGCGCCGTCATCACCGAGACGCTGTTCGCCCGGCCCGGCATGGGCAAGCTGATCTTCGACGCCATCATGGGCAACGACTACAATCTGGCGCTGCTGGCGCTGCTGGTGGTGGCGCTGGTGACCATGCTGGGCGGCTGGGCGGCCGATCTGGCGCAGCGGGCGCTGGACCCGCGGCTGCGATGAAGCTGCGCATCGGGTTGGGCCTGCTGGCGGTGATCGCCCTGGCTGGGTTGGCCGCGCCCTGGCTGGGTGGCGAGGCGTTCGAGCCCGACCTGTTCAACCGCTACGCCCCGCCCTCCGCCGCGCATTGGCTGGGCACTGACGATCTGGGCCGTGACGTTCTGGCGCGGCTTCTGCACGGGGCCCGCGTCTCGCTCGCAGTAGGGCTGGGGGCGGCGCTGCTGGCGATGCTGCTGGGCACCGCGGCCGGGTTGCTGGCGGCGTGGCGCGGCGGCCTGGCCGATGCCGCGCTGATGCGCCTGGCGGATGCGTTGCTGGCACTGCCGGCACTGCCGCTGCTGGTTGTGCTGTCCGCCATCGACCCCGGCGTGATCGGCCTGCCGCGCGGCCAGGCCGGCGCGGACATTCTGCGCATCGCCACCATCCTGGCGCTGTTCGGCTGGGTGGGGGTGGCGCGGCTGGCGCGGGCGGCGGCGCTGTCCGTGCTGGCGATGGACTACGTGCGCTCCGCCCGGGCACTGGGCGTCTCTGAGGGGCGGCTGCTGTGGCGGCACCTGCTGCCGGCGCTGGTGCCGCCTGTCGCGGTGGCGACGGCGCTGGCGGTGGGCGGCGCCATCCTGGCGGAGAGCGCGCTGTCCTTCCTGGGCCTGGGCATCGCGCCGCCGGCGGCGAGCTGGGGCAACATGCTGGCCGGCGCGCAGGAGGCGGTGTTCCAGGCGCCGCTGGTGGCGCTGTGGCCAGGGCTGGCAATCCTGCTGGCGGTGCTGGGGTGTTCGCTGGTGGCGGATGGGGTGCGCGGGCGCTGACTGGCGTGGCGCTTGCAACGCCTGGCGCACACCTGCCGGAGAACCCCATGAAGCGCCTTGCCTTCGCCCTGCTGCTCGCGGCCACCGCCGCTTCTGCCCAGAATGTCAGCATCCTGTCGCCGCCCGGCGCCATCACCCCCACCGGCCCCTGGGGGCTGGCGGCGCGGCATGGCAACCTGCTGCACATCGCCGGCATGCGCGGCATCGATCCGGCGACCAACCAACTCGTCGCCGGTGACGAGGCGCGGGTGCGGCAAGCCTATCGAAACATGCTGCACATCGCCGCCAGCCAGGGCGCTACGCCGCAGGATGCGGTAAGGCTGGTGGTGTATGTGACGGACATGTTCCGCTTCCGCCCCATCGCCAACCGCATCCAGGAGGAGCTGTGGGGCGCCGCCGGCCCGCATCCGCCGCGGACCATCATCGAAGTGCAGCGGCTGAACCAGGACGACATCCTGGAGGTGGAGGGGACCTTCGCGCTGCCCTGAGGAGGGGGCGTGCTGCGTCCGAGCTATTCTTTACCCATCAGCCGCGCCAGCGCCGGCCGCGACCAGCACTTGCCCATCCAGGCGGCAATGGCCGGGTAGGGGTCCGTCCCCATCCCCATCATCCCCAACCAGCCCACGATGGACGACACATGCGTATCCACCAGGCTGTAGCCGCCGAGCAGGAAATCCTGGCCGCCCAACCCGCCTTCCAGCACGCCCAGCAGCTTGGTGATGTCCGCCCGGGCGCGAGCCTCCGCCGCCTGGTCCTCGGCGCTGTGGTCGATCGAGCCTTCCTGCACCCCGCCCTCGCCGCCCCGCGGCATTGATGCCGCCAGCCTGCCGCCGGCCTCCGCCAGGGCCGCGTTGCTCCACACCACCCAGCTCATCGCCCGGCCGCGCCCGGCACCGGGCTCCGGGAACAGTCGGCGCTCCACCCCGAAGCACTCGCCCAGATAGAGCGTGATCGCCGCCGACTCCCACATCGCCGTGCCGTCATGCACGATGGCCGGCACCCGGCCGTTCGGGTTCACCTTCAGGAACTCCGCCCCCTGGGTGCCGTTCGGGCCGAATTCCAGCATCCGGCGTTCATGCGGCACGTCCAGCTCAGCCAGCACCGCCTCGGTGATGGTCGCGGTGGACATGGGCGCCCCGTAGAAGACCAGGCTCATCCGATTACTCCTCCATCCTTTTTCACGATCGCTATCACGGTCGGCCGTGGCGGCATATCCGCGCGGAAATCAGGCCAGCGTGTGGAAGGGTTGGCGAAGCTCGACCCAGGACTTTCCGCAGGGTGCTGGATCGCCAGGAACAAGGTCGTATTGTCGGGCGTGAACATGGGGCCGCAGACCTCCGCCCCCACCGGCGCCTGATAGAACAGCCGCGTCAGCGCCCGCCCGCTGCCCGCCGTGTCGGCCGCGTACAGCCCATCCGCCACGCCCGCCGCGGTGTCCGCGCCATCGGTGGAAATCCAGATGCGCCCCTTGCTGTCGAAGGCGCAGTTGTCCGGGCACGACAGCCAACCCTGGTCGGAGGTCGCGCGATGGTAGCGGGCCCCGGCATCGTGGCCCGGCTTGCCGGCCAGCAGGAAGATCTCCCAGCGGCCCTCCAGGCTGGCATGATCCGCGGCGGCGGTGCCGGCGCCTGGTGGGATGATCTCGATGACATGGCCATGCGCGTTGCGCGGCCGCGGGTTGGGGGCAGTCGCCTCGGTCCGCGCGCTGTTGTTGGTCAGCATGACATAGACCCGGCCATTGACCGGATTGACCTCGACATCCTCCGGCCGATCCATCGGCGTGGCGCCGAGCAGGTCGGCGGCGCGGCGGGTCTCGATCAGCACGTCGCCCTGGTCGTGGAAGTTGTTGGCCGGCGTCAGCGGCCCGTCGCCGAATACCAGCGGCAGCCACCGCATGGTGCCGTTCTCCTCGAACTTCGCGGCGTAGAGCGTGCCGTCATCCAGCAGGTCGGCCAAGCCTGGGCTCCAGGCCCGCGCAGTGACGAACTTGTACACGTAGTCGTTGCGTTCATCATCGCCCATGTAGAAGACGACCCGGCCATCCGGAGCCACCGCGTGGGTGCAGCCCTCGTGCTTGAAGCGGCCCAGCGCGGTGCGCTTGATGGGGGTGGAGTTGGGGTCGTAGGGATCGATTTCGACGATCCAGCCGAAGCGGTTTGGCTCGTTCGGCTCGCGATCCAGGCTGAAGCGCGGCTCATGCGCCGCCCAGTTGTACAGCGGCTGCTGCGGGATGCCGTAGCGGCGGTAGGCGGCCGCCTGCTCCCCGGTCCGCGCCGCCTCGCCCGAGAAGTAGGCGTTGAAATTCTCCTCGGTGGTCAGAATGGTGCCCCAGGGCGTGTTGCCGCCGGCGCATTGGTTCAGCATGCCCAGCACGCGGTTACCTTCGGCGTCGGCGGTGGTGCGCATCCGCGGGTGGCCGGCGGCGGGGCCGCTGATCCGCATCGGCGTCGTGGCGGTGATGCGTCGGTTCAAAGCCGCGCCCGGCACCGCCTGCCAGCGGCCCTCGACGCGCCGAATTTCGACAACGCTGCCGCCATGCGCCATCATCTCGATGGCGACCTGATCGGCATTGGTGACACGCCGATTGACCGGGCGACCATCCGCCCCCGGCGGCAGCATGAGATGGGTGGAAGTGTATTCGTGGTTCACCCACAGCAGCCCGTGGTCGCTGTTGGTGGAACCCCTCGGCAATGGCCGGAAGTCCAGGTAGTCGTTGTTGTAGCCGAATTGCTGCGACTGCGCCGCCGCGTTCTGGTTCATCGGATCGAAGGGTGGCGCGTCGGCCAGCACCGGGTCGCCCCATTTGATGACGTGCTGGATCTCGTAGCCCTCGGCCACCGCGTCGGTCTGCGCCAGCTGGTGCCGCAGCTCGGGGAATTGCAGCGTGCTGGGACCGCCTTGGAGGGGGATGTTCGCCGTCTGCAGTTGCGAGACGCTCATCTGCGCTTGCGCCTGCCCGATGAGGCCCTCGGCCAGGGCCGCCGCACCCGCCAGGCCGCGCAGCGCGGCGCGGCGGGAAAGGCGGCCGCGCACGACCTCCTCGATGCCCGCGCGTGGGGCTGGGTTGCTGCCGATATCCTCGCTCTCGACCTCGTCCGTCATCGTCCGCTTCCTGTCATGCCCAAGGCATAGCGCAGCTCAGCGCGGGCCGGCGTGAAGCTTGCGCAACACGCTCAGCCTTCCAGCCGAACCCCGGCAGCCCGCGCCACCGCCGTCCATTTCACTATCTCGGCCCGGACGAAGGCGCCGAACTCCTCCGGCGTCGTCGGGTCCGGGATCGAGGCGAGGCCGATGATCCGGGACGCCACGGCGGGCTCCCGCAACAGGGCGGTCACGTCTCGGTTGATCTTGGCGATCACCGATTCGGGCGTGCCGATCGGTGCCACCAGCCCGCTCCAGCCGGCGGCCGAGAAGCCGGGCAGCACCGTCTCGGCGATGGTCGGCACGTCGGGCAGCGCCGCCATGCGGTAGGCGGTGGTGATCCCCAGCGCCCGGACCCGCCCGGCCTGGATGTGCGGCATGGCGGACGCGGTGCTGTCGAACATCAGCTGCACGTTGCCGGCGATGAGGTCGGCGATGGCGGGGCCGGAGCCGCGATAGGGGACGTGCGTCATGCGCAGCCCGGCCTGGTGGGCGAACATCTCCGCCGTCATGTGCTGCGCGGTGGCGGGGCCGGCGGAGGCGAAGGTCTGCCCCGGCTGGGCGCGGATATGCGCCACCAAGGCAGCCATGTCGCGCGGCGGGAAGCCTGGATGGGTGATGACGACGAGTGGCACCAGGAAGATGCCGGTGATCGGGGCGAAATCGCGCACCGCGTCATAGGGCAGGCGGTCCATCACGCCCGGGTTGACCCCCAGCGTGCCGGAGGTGCCGACGCCCAGGGTGTAGCCATCCGGTGCGGCGCGGGCGGCGGCCTCCATGCCGATGGCCCCGGCGCCACCGGCCCGGTTCTCCACCACCACCCGCTGCGGCCAGCGCTGCGCGAGCTGGTCGGCGATCAGGCGGGCGAAGACGTCGGCCGCCTGGCCGGGCGGGAAGGGCACGATCATCCGCACCGGGCGGTTGGGGTAGGGCTCGGTCTGCGCGCGGGCCGCGAAGGGGGCCGCCGCGGTCAGCCACAGGCTTCGACGGGTCTGATGCATGGCGGGTCCTCCTGTTGCCGGCAGCTTGGCGCCAAAGCGCCGGCGAAGGAACCGCCGTGCGCGGCTATTTCCGCGACTTGCGGGCGGCGTAGCGGGCGTCGCGCAACGCCTTCTGTTCGGCTGCCAGCGCGAGCGACCGCTGGCGCTTCTCCTCATCCAGGATCGCCGCGCGGTTCTCTCGCTCATGCGCCTCGATGATGGCCTGGCGGGCCGCCTCGGCCTCGGCCTGGGCGCGGGCCTGGGCGGCCTTACGCTCCTCCGCGGCGAGGCGGGCAGCCTCGGCGGCGCGGGCGGCGGCCTCGGCCGCCAGTCGTTCGGCCTCGGCCTTGCGGATCGCCTCGCGCTCGGCCCGACGGACCTCCCGCGCCTCGGCCACCGCCTTCTGTTCCGCCACGCGGGCCAGAACCACAGGGTCGTCCGCTTTGGGCAGCGCCTTGAACTTGTCCAAAACCGCCTGGCGCGCCTTGGTCGCCGCCGCCTGGCGGTCGTTGAAATTGTCGGGTTTGAAAGCAGGCATGGTCACGCCTTAGAAAATGCGCCGGCCTTTGTATAGGGCGATGCGCGGATGGCAGGGTTGCGTGCCCCAAAGGGGCACCCAAGAGGTGAATGGTGAGCCGGGCGGGACTCGAACCCGCGGCCGCGAGATTAAAAGTCCCGTGCTCTACCAACTGAGCTACCGGCCCCCATGCCGGCCCTGCGGTATCGCCGCAGGACAGCCGCGTCAATCAGCCCGCGGCATCCGCGGCCACCTTCATGCTGACGATCTTGTCGGGATCGCGCACCTGGCCGCTCTGGCCGGCGCCCTTCTTGATCTTGTCCACCACATCCATGCCGGACGTCACGTCACCCCAAATGGTGTACTGGCCATCGAGGAACGAGCCTGGCGCGAACATGATGAAGAACTGGCTGTTGGCGCTGTCCGGGCTTTGCGCCCGGGCCATGCCGCAGGTGCCGCGCAGGAACTTCGCCTTGTTACTGAACTCCGCCGTCACATTGGGCAGCTCGGAGCCGCCGGTGCCGGTGCCGGTGGGGTCGCCGCCCTGCGCCATGAAGCCCTC
>CAXTJY010000085.1:640-10379 GCA_964244395.1 uncultured Rhodovarius sp. | reverse complement strand
GCGGGGTCGCGGCGGGGCTGGTCGGCGCGGTCGGGCGGGGCGACGCCGTGCTGTACGAAGCCGGGCACGGCGTGCGCGTGGCCGTGGGCCCATTGGAAGGTGCGCTGCGGCGCTACGAGCCGGCCAGCCGCACGCTGGCGCTGAGCGAAACCCTGCCGCGCGAAAGCCGCGGCTTCCAGATGGCCTTCCAGCTGCTGCTGCTCGAAGCGCGCGACGCGGTGGAGGCGGAGATCGGCACGCCGACCACAGGAGAGGCCGCGGCGCTGATGCGGCTGGGCGTTTTCAACTACGCCGCCGCCGCGCTGATGCCCTATGCGCCCTTCCTGGCCGCCGCGCGCGCCCTGCGGCACGATGTGGACGCGCTGGCGGCGCGCTTCGGCACCCGCTTCGAACAGGCGGCGCAGCGGCTCTCCACCTTGCAGCGCGAGGGCGCCCGTGGGGTGCCGTTCTTCTTCCTCCGCGTCGATCCGGCGGGGCAGGTGGATAAGCGGTTCTCCGCCGCCGGCTTTCCCTTCGCCCGCTTCGGCGGCTCCTGCCCGAAGTGGCTGCCACACCAGGCCTTCACCACGCCGGAGACGCTGCGGGTGCAGCATGCCGAACTGCCGGACGGCGCGCGGTTCCTGTGCTTCGCCCGGGCCATCCGGGGCCGGGCGGCGCAATGGGGCGAGCCGCCGCCGATCCACGTCATCGCCATGGGCTGCGATGCCGGGCATGCGCCGGACCTGCTCTATGCCGATGGGCTGGACATGAATTTCCCGCCGGTCGGCATCGGCCTGTCCTGCCGGCTGTGCGACCGGGTGGATTGCCGCAGCCGCGCCTTCCCGCCGCTGGAACACCGCCTCAAGCTCGACCCGAACGAGGATGGGGCGAGCCCCTGGCGGTTCGAAAAGGGATAGCCCAAGATTTCTCTTGTCCCTCTCCTTACATGCCTTAGCCTCCATTCGCGGTAGGGTTCGGGAGGGTCTGGCCATGGCCTTGGGTTGGATAGGACTGGGCCTGCTGCTGGCGACCGCGGGCATGCTGTGGTTGAGCGGCGCGCCGCGGCCGCAAGACGTGTCGACCATGACTCCGGTGCTGGCCTTCATCGCCAATCTGGCGGGCTTCGCCCTGATCCTGTGCTGGCTCGGCTTCCGACGCACCGGCAAAGTCCTTGGCTTCTCGCTGAGCAACCGCAACACCTACAGCCTGTCACGCCTGCAGATGGGCTGCTGGACGGTGCTGATATTCGGTACGCTGTTGACGGTGGGCGAGGTCAATCTTTGGAGGCTCGATGGCGGCCTGCTCTCGTTCGAGATCGTCATTCCCGGCACGGTCCTGGCAGTGATGGGCATCGCCGCGGCCACTACCGCGCTGACGCCGGCAATCCTGAGCCTGAAGGCGAACCAGCCCTCGGCCGGCGGGGCGGCGGAAGACAAGGCTGCAGAACGGGTGGCGAAAAGCAGCGACGTCAGTCGTGAAGCGGTGGACTTCACCGGTCTGGTGCAAACAATGACATCGCCCGACACCGCAAGTTTGATGAGCCTGGTGAGCGGTGACGAAACCGCCAATTCCGGTACGCTCGACATTTCCAAGGTGCAGCAGTTGTTGCTGACGGGGCTGATGCTGGCCATCTACGCCACCCTGGTGATCCTGGCCGTGAGCGCCGCGACCGGACCCATCAAGGAGCTTCCGGGCTTCAGCGAACGGCTGGCCGAGCTCCTGGCCATCAGTCACGCGGGCTATCTGGGCTACAAGATCGCGCCGAAACCAGCATAACGGGCTGCCGGCCGGCTTCCGTGACGCGCCTCGCCGGCCCACACTCCTCACGCGTAAAGCGGGGAGCAAGCCATGCTGACGGTTCTGGGCCGGGTCAACAGCAGCAACGTCATGAAGGTGCTGTGGTGCCTGGAGGAGCTGGGCCTGCCCTACGACCGGGTCGATGCCGGCATGGAGCATGGGGTGGTGGACACGCCGGAATACCGCGCCAAGAACCCGAACGGCCGGATCCCGACCATCGAGGATGAGGGTGAGGTTCTGTGGGAGAGCAATTCCTGCATGCGCTACCTCTGCCTCAAGGCGGGCGGCGATGCCGGCGGGCTGTACCCCACGGCGCCGATGGCGCGGGCCAGCGTGGATCGCTGGCTGGACTGGCAGCTCTCCACCCTGCTGCCGGCCGAGCGCGACCTGTTCTGGGGCATGGTCCGCACGCCGGAAGCCAGCCGCGACGTGGTCAAGGTGCGCGCCGCGGTCACCAACAGCGCCGTCTGCTGGACCATGCTGGAAGATCGCCTCGGCGATGGCCGCCGGCACATCGACGGGAGCGGCTTCACCATCGCCGACATTTGTCTGGGCGTTTATGCCCGGCGCTGGTTCGGCGAGGAGGTGCGCGTGCCGGACATGCCGCAGTTTCCGCGGCTGGCGGCGTGGTTCTCGCGCATCGGTGAACGGCCTGGCTTTCAGCGATGGGTTAAACCAAGGCTGTTCTGACGATGACGCAACACCTCGCCACCCTGCCGGACTTTCTCAGCTGGTTCGCCACCGCCGCGGCGATGCTGGCCGCCTTCGGCCTGATCTACGGCCTGGTGACGCCATGGAGCGACATCCGGCTGATTCGCGCCGGCAACGCGGCGGCTGCCTGCAGCTGGTCCGGCGCCGTGCTTGGCTATGCGCTGGTGCTGGCGGCCATCATATCGGGCGCCAGCAGCCAGCAGGATCTGTTGCTGTGGGGCGGGGTGGGCCTTGCGGTCCAGTTGCTGGCGCTGGGCGCGGGCCGGATGCTGCTGGGGCCGGGCATGCGGGCCGCCATTCAGGCCGGCCAGGTGGCGGCGGGCGCGGTGCTGGGCGTGCTGGCGCTGGCCGCCGGCATCATCAACGCTGCCACCATGCTGTACTGATTTTTTCGGGAGGATCCGATGCGCAAGACGACCGCCATCCACCTGACGCTGCTGTCCGCCGCCTCCTTGGCCATGGTGGGCTGCGGCGACGACCGGACCAGCCAGGACACCATGTTCGCCGATGAGGCCGCCTGCATCCAGGCCTATGGCTCGGATGGCGAGGCGGCGTGCCGGGAGACCTTCCGGGCCGCCGCGGCGGAGCACCAGGCGACGGCACCGCGCTTCGCCGACGTCGCGGCCTGCGAGTCGCAGACCGGCGGCACCTGCCAGGTGGCGGAGGGGCCGAAGCCCGGCATGGCCTCGGTGATCCTGCCGGTGATGGCCGGCGTGCTGATCGGCAGGGCGCTGAGCGACAACAGCCGGCCGGTGATGCCGCTGTATGGCGGGCGGCCGGGTTGCCCGCCCGGCGCGCCGGCGACGCCGGAATGCCAGCCGCGTTCCAGCTCGTCCGGCACCAGCGGCGGCCGCTTCAGCTGGTATTACGCCGGCAGCCAGGTGGGCACCAGCGACACCTCCGGCGGCGCCAGCCGCGTCAGCACCAACCCCCAAGGGGCGGCGACGCTGGCGCGGGTGGGCACGACAGGCACGGTGTCGCGCGGCGGGCTGGGCTCGGCCGGGCGCGGCTTCGCCTCCGCCTCCTCCTGATGTTCGACCCGCCGGTGCGCGTGGCGCCCACCGTCTTCGCTCGGCTGCCGCATCAGTTCCGCCGGCCGATCCGCACGGAATGGGCGGATGCGAACAAGGCTGGCCACCCGGTCGATTGCTTCCTGGAGGGGCCAAGCTTCGATCGGCAGGGACGGCTCTACGTCACCGATATTCCGCATGGCCGGGTGTTCCGCATCGCGCCGGATGGCGAGTGGACGCTGATCGCCGAATATGATGGCTGGCCGAACGGGCTGAAGATCGCCGCCGACGGCCGCATCGTCATCACCGACTACAAGCGCGGCCTGGTGCGCCTGGACCCCGAGACGGGGGCGGTGACACCGCTGCTGGGCCACCATCGCAGCGAAGGCTTCAAGGGCGTGAACGACCTGGTCTTTGCCGCCAATGGCGACATCTATTTCACCGATCAGGGGCAGACCGGCTGGCAGGACGCCACCGGCCGGGTGTTCCGGCTGCGCGCTTCGGGCGAGGTGGACATGCTGATCGACACCGTTCCCAGCCCGAACGGCATCGCCATCAACCGCGAGCAGACGCAGCTGTATGTCGGCGTGACGCGGGCCAATGCGGTGTGGCGGCTGCCGCTGCTGGGCGGCGGCGTCACCAAGGTCGGCACCTGGATCCAGCTTTCCGGCGGGCTGAGCGGCCCGGACGGGCTGGCGGTGGATGCCGAGGGCGGGCTGGTAGTGGCGCATGCCGGGCTGTGCGTCTGGCGCTTCGACCGCCTCGGCCAGCCGACGCATCGCATCGACACGCCGTTCCCCACCAATGTGGCGTTTGGTGGCCCGGACAACCGCTCGATCTTCATCACCGAAAGCCAGGATGGCTGCGTGATGCGGGCCGAACTGCCGGTGGCCGGCTTGGCCCTCGTCAGCCACGCATGATCCGCCGCGAACTGGCCCCGCGCGCCGACTGGCAGGCGCGGGTGGAGCGGGCCGGCCTGGCGTACCACTCGGACGGCCAGCCGCCGGCCGAGGGGGGTGGGTTGTGGTGGCACGAAGGTGCCTGCTGGGAGCTGACGAGCGCCGAGGTCGATGCGCTGGACGACGCAACGGCCGAGCTGCATTCCCGCTGCCTCGATGCGGTGGACCATGTCGTCAATCGGGACCCCGGCTTGCTGCGCGACGCTTTCGGCCTGCCTGACTGGTTTGCCACAGCGCTGAGCGAAAGCTGGCGCCGCGGCGACCCTTCGCTGATGGGCCGGATGGACCTGGCCTTCGACGACGTCACCGGCCGCATCGCCCTGCTGGAATACAACGCCGATACGCCCACCCTCGCCATCGAGACCGCCGTCGCCCAATGGTTCTGGCTGCAGGATGTCGAGCCGAAAGCCGACCAGTTCAATTCGCTGCACGAGAAGCTGCTGGCCCGCTTCGGCTGGATGAAGGGGCTGATGGACGGCGCGGGCATGCACTTCGCCGCCTATGAATCCGCCGCCGAGGAATGGCTGCACAGCACCTACTTCCGCGATCTGGCCGAGCAGGCGGGCATTCCCACCCGGCAGCTCGACCTGGGAGCGGTGGGTTGGGACGGCCAGAAATTCCATGATGAAGCGGGCGGGCTGATCCGCTTCCTGCACAAGCTGTATCCCTGGGAATGGGCCCGGCAGGACGAGTTCGGCCGCGCGCTGGCCGGCGCGGCGGCCGGCGTGCTCGAACCGCCCTGGAAAACGCTGTTGTCAGACAAGGCGATCCTGCCCGTGCTGCACAGGCTGTTCCCCACGCACCCCCATATCCTGCCCGCCCGCATGGGCCGGCATGGCGGCGAGGCCGGCGCCTGGGTCGAAAAGCCGTGCCTCGGCCGCGAGGGCGCCAACGTCACCATGCGCCGCGACGGCGCGGTGCTGGAGGAGACGACTGGCGGCTATGCCGAAGGCCGCTGGGTGACGCAGGCGACGGCGAAGCTGGCGGCGCGGGATGGCTGGAACGCCGTCATCGGGTCCTGGATGGTGGGGGAAGAGACGGCCGGCATCATCTTCCGCGAGGGACGGGAACTGATCATGCGGGATGCCTCCCGTGTGGTGCCGCATCTGTTCCGCTGAGGGCCGGCCCGCGCCGCTCGACAGGGTGGTCGAATGATCGGATACCGCCGCGATGAACAGAGGCCTCGCCTTGGTGCAGGGGATCCTTCCCCTGCTGCCCTACCCGTATCGCGGCAGCCACAGCCCCTGCATGCTGTGCGGCAGCGGCGAGACGTTTCCCCTGGCCAGCCATGACCGTCGGCTGAAACGGCTGAGCAGCGTGGTGTGCGCCGGCTGCGGCCTCATCCGCACCGATCCGATGCCGAGCGAGGCCGAGCTGAGCGAGTACTATCGCAGCCTGTACCGGCTGGACTATCAGCTGGTGGGCGACAAGCCGCCGCGTCGGCACATCACGCGGACGACGGCCGAGGCTGCACGGCGCCGTGCCTTGCTGAACTTGCCGGCGGGTGCCGCGGTGCTGGATTACGGCAGCGGCAGCGGCGAGTTCCTGGCCGAGGGCAAGCGCGCAGGCTGGACGATGCTGGGCATCGAGCCGGGCGAGGCCTATGCCGCGCACGCCCGCGCCACCCATGGCGTCACTGTGCTGGCGGCGCTACCCGCGGAGGCCGGGCCGTTCGACGCCATCACCAGCCACCATGTCTTCGAACACCTGCGGGACCCCGTCGCCGTGCTGACGTCGCTTGCGGCGCGGCTGAAGCCTGATGGCATTCTCTATCTGTCCGTCCCCGATCTGGGGCCGTCATCCAAGCCGGCCTTCGAGCGGCTGCATTTCGCGCATGTACATGGCTTCGTGCCGGCGACGCTGGACCTGCTGGCGGCGAAGTGCGGGCTGGTGCCGTTCGAGCGGCATGGCACCACTGTGGTCTATCGGCGGGGCGCGGCGGAGTTCCGCCCGGACCCGGCGGTGGCCCGCGCCGTGCTGGCCGGCTTCAACATGGTGTCGCCGGCGGCGCATGTATTGGCGCTGGGCTTCGTCGCCCCCGCGCTGCGGCGCTGGCGGCGCGATCTACGGGACACGTTCAATCGATAAAACGAGGGTCTCGGAAACACTCTGTTTCTGAGCGGGGAGCGCGAGGGGCTGGCCCCTCGCTTCTACCGCCGCCTTGCAATCCCCAGCACCGCCTGCCGCAGCACCGCCTCATCCGGAATGCCCGTCGTCTTTGTCCGCCGTTCCGTCTCCAGAAGTGCCGCGGCCAGCGCCTCCAGCCGGCCTGGGCTCCAGTTGCGTAGCGCCCGTTCCATGGCTGGCCTGGCGCGGAAAAACACCGGCGGCCGCAGCGTGCCCAAAGCGTCGCCGGCCGACATGCCCTCCGCCATCGCCTGCGCCGCCTGGGCCAGGCGCTGGGCGTGGCGCAGCGCCGCGCGCGCGCCCTGCACGGCGTTGGCGCCATCGGCGAAGCTGGCTTCCAGCGCCGCATCCGCCCCCGCCAAGTCGCCGGCGAAGGCGGCGGTCAGCGCCTCGTCCAGGCTGCGTGAATTGCCCTCGGCGACGCAGACCAGCACGTCCTCCTCGGTCGCGCGGTTGCCGGGGCCGACATAGAGGCTGAGCTTTTCCAGCTCTCGCCGCATCCGAATCCGGTCCTCGCCCTGGTTCTGCACCAGCCATTCCAGCGCGGGCGCGTCGATGGTGACCCCCATCTCGGCCAGCATCGCCTTCGCGGTGGCGGCGAGATCCGCGCCGCGTTCGCGGTAGCAGGCGATGACCGCGGCGCGCGGCGCCGGCTCCAGCAGCGCCCGCAGCTTGGACCGCGCAGCCAGTTCGCCCGATTCCAGGATCACAAGGCCGGGACCCGGCCCGTCCAGCGCCTGCTTCGCGCCGGCGGCGAAGCCATCCGTCGCGTCGCGCACCCGCACCACGCGGCGGCCGCCCAGCAGGGCGCGCGTCGCCGCCTCCGCCGCCAGAAGGCCTGCGTCGCGCGCGCCCTCGCGCGGCACGTCGATGATGCAGAGGTCGTCGCCACCCGAGACCAGACGGGTCAGCCCGTCGGCCCGTTCCCGCGCCAGGCCGGCATCCTCGCCGTAGAGCAGCACAACCCGGCATTCGCCGGGGTCAGCCAGGAAGGCGCTGAGCTTGCGGGCATCAACCTTGGCCACGGCGCCGCAGCTCCAGCGCCACGCGCCGGGTGATGTCCTCCGCCAGGCCCTCCATCAAACGGCGTTCCATCGCCTCGCGCGATACGTCGGCGGCGAAGAATTGCAGCTCGGGGATGTTGAAAGCGTCGAAGCGGCGGGCGCGACCGCGCAGCACCTCCTCCTCCGGCTCGCCGATGCGCACCAGCGTGAAGTCGGATGTGGCGAGGTAGCGCACGCGGGAGATGGTGCCGTCCTCACGGTAGCCCTGCAGGTCCTGGGCGATGACGATGCCGGTGCGCAGCTCGTAGCGCGGCGGCGTGCCGGGGCGGCCGTCTTCCATGCGCTGCTGCAGGTAGCGGCGGAGGAGCTGACCGTTGCGGTCATAGATCGGGCCGACGCGCACGGCGCCGAGTTCCTCGGCGAGGGCGGTGCCATTGGCCATGGGGCCGGGGGCGTAGAGGGGGGTGAAGCCGCAGCCGGCGAGGCCGAGCAGCGCCAGGGGCAGGCCGCGCCTAAACAACGAAATTCACGATCCGCCCGCGCACGTGGATGCGCTTGCGGATCGGCCTGCCGTCGACGGCGCGTTGCACGTTTTCCTCCGCCAGGGCCAGCGCGAAGATGCTCTCCTCATCCGCATCCACCGGCACCTCGATGGTCGCCCGCAGCTTGCCCAGCACCTGTACCGCCAGCGTCGCCGTCTCGGCAGCCAGCAGCGCCGGGTCCGCCTCCGGCCAGGGCAGTTCCGCCACCAGGGCGCACGCGGCGGGTTGCAGGGCGGCGTATAACTCCTCAGCCAGGTGCGGCATCATCGGCGCGCTCAGCCGCACCAGTATTTCCAACGCTTCGCCCTTTGCCGCCGCGGCTTCCGCCGGCGCATCGGCGATCGCGTTGGCGAATTCGTGGATGCGCGCCACGCCCACGTTGAAGGCGAAGGTCTCCAGCGCCAGCGTCAGCGCCGCGATGGCCCGGTGCGTCGACTGCCGCAGTTTTCGCGAGGCCGGCGTCTCCGCCGCATCCTCCAGCGGCAGGCTCGACGTCACCAGCCGGTACACCCGCTGCACGAAGCGCGAGGCGCCGGCGGCGCCGGCCTCGCTCCACTCCATGTCCCGCTCCGGCGGGTTGTCGCTCAGGATGAACCAGCGCGCGGTGTCGGCGCCGTAGCGGGCGATGATGGCGCCGGGGTCCACCGTGTTGCGCTTGGACTTGCTCATGGACTCGACGCGGCCGACGGTCACGGGCTCGTTTCCCCCGCGCACCACGGCTGTCCCGTCAGCCCGCTTTTCGATTTCCTCCGGGTAGAGCCAGCGGCCGTCCAGCCCCTTGTAGCTCTCATGCGTCACCATCCCCTGGGTGAACAGGCCGGCGAAGGGTTCCGCCACCGACAGGTGCCCGGTGTCGCGCATCCCCCGCGCGAAGAAGCGCGAATACAGCAGGTGCAGGATCGCGTGCTCGATGCCGCCGATGTACTGGTCCACCGGCAGCCAGCCATCCACGGCGGCGCGGGTTACTGGGACCTGGGCGCGCGGCGAAGCGAAGCGGGCGAAGTACCAGCTGCTGTCCACGAAGGTGTCGCAGGTATCCGTCTCCCGCCGCGCCGGCTTGCCGCAGCTTGGGCAGTCCACATGCTTCCAGGTCGGGTGATGATCCAGCGGATTGCCGGGGCGGGAGAAATCGACATCGTCCGGTAAACGCACCGGCAATTGATCAACAGGCACCGGCACCACGCCGCAAGCTTCGCAATGGATGACAGGGATGGGGCAGCCCCAGTAGCGCTGCCGGCTGACGCCCCAGTCCCGCAGGCGCCAGTTTACCACGCCTTGCCCGGCGCCCATCGTCTCCAGCCGGTCGATGACCGCCCGCTTGCCGCCGGTCACATTCAGCCCGTCCAGGAAGTCCGAATTGATCAGCGGCCCGTCATCGGTGAAGGCGGTGTCGGTGATCGGCTCGGCGCTGGCCACCACCGGCGTCACTTCCAGCCCATATTTGCGCGCGAAGTCCAGGTCGCGCTGGTCGTGCGCCGGGCAGCCGAAGATCGCGCCGGTACCGTATTCCATCAGCACGAAATTGGCGATCCACACCGGGTAGGTCCGGCCGTTGAAGGGGTGTTCGACCCGGAAGCCGGTGTCGAACCCCCGCTTCTCCGCCTGCTCTA
>CAXTJY010000085.1:0-630 GCA_964244395.1 uncultured Rhodovarius sp. | reverse complement strand
GAAGATGGCGCCGGTGCCGTATTCCATCAGCACGAAATTGGCGATCCAGACCGGGAAGCTGGCACCCTCGATGAAGGGATGCGCGACCCGGAAGCCGGTGTCGAAGCCGCGCTTCTCGGCCTGCTCGATCACGGCCTCCGACGTGCCCTGGCTGCGGCATTCGGCGATGAACTCGGCCGCCCCCGGCCGGGCGCAGGCCGCAGCCAGCGGATGCTCAGCTGCCACCGCCAGGAAGCTCATGCCGAACAGAGTGTCCGGCCGCGTGGTGAAGACCTCGACCTCGGCGATCTCGCCCACCGGCGCCAGCGCCGCCTTGGTCAGGCTCAGCTTCCCGCCGCCGGCCGCCCCCGCCTGGCCGCCGCCCGCAGCCGCCGCTGCGCCGCCCGCTACCGCATTCAGGCTGTCCGTCGCCAGCCTGAAGCGGACCCGGGCACCCTCGCTCCGCCCGATCCAGTTGGCCTGCATCAGCTTCACCCGCTCCGGCCAGCGGTCCAGCCCTTCCAGGCTCTCCAGCAGGTCCGGCGCGTATTTCGTGATGGCGAAAAACCACTGAACCAGCTTCTTCTTCTCGACCGGCGCGCCGCTGCGCCAGCCGCGGCCGTCGATCACCTGCTCGTTCGCCAGCACCGT
>CAXTJY010000084.1:0-10421 GCA_964244395.1 uncultured Rhodovarius sp. | reverse complement strand
AAGGCGGTGGCGGCGGGGTGGCGGTGTGATCCGGTGCCGCTGCCGTTACCAGCCAGCGAGTTCTCAGTGCTGGAGGCTGGCCTCGCGCAGCGGGCGCGGTTGCTGGAGGCCGTGCTGGCCGACGTGTACGAGCGCCAGCTGTGTGTGACCGAGGGGTTGCTGCCGGCAGCGTTGGTGTTCGGCAATCCGAATTTCCTGCGTGCTTGGAGGCGCCCGTCCACGCCGGCGCGGCGGCCTTTGCTGCATCTCTATGCGGCCGAGTTGCTGCGATGTCCGGACGGGGTCTGGCGGGTGGTGAGCGACCGCACCGCGCAGGCATCCGGGCTGGGGCATGCGCGGGAAAATCGGCGGGTGATGGGGCAGGCGATGCCGGAGGCGTTCCGGGCTTCGCGGCCGCGCGGCCTCTCGACCTTCTTCGAGTTGTGGCAGGACAGCCTGCAGCGCCTGGCGTCGCAGCACGAGCAACTGGCGCCGGCTGTGGCTTTGCTGAGCCCCGGCAACGCGCATCCGCACTGGTTCGAGCATGTGGTGCTGAGCCGGGAGATTTCGGCCGCCCTGGTCGAAGCGGGCGATCTGACGGTGCGCGGCGGCGTGCTGTATCTGAAAACCTTGCAGGGCCTGCAGCGCGTCGATGTGCTGATCAGCCGGGTCGAGGCGAACACGCTGGACCCGTTGGAGTTCCCCGAGGCCTATGCGGCCGACGGCGTCCCGGGCTTGCTGGATGCGGCGCGGCATGGGGCCGTATCGCTGGTCAACGCCCCGGGCACCGCCCTGGCCGAAAGTCCGGCCCTGGCCGCCTTCTTGCCTGCCTTGTGCCGCCGCCTGCTGGACGAAGAGCTGTTGCTGGAGAGCCTGCCGACAGAGTGGCTGGGCAGCCCCGGCGCCGTGGAGCGCGCGCTGGCCGACGGGCAGACGCCGCTGATCCGGCCGGCGATGGACGGCGCCGCAGCCGGCAGCGTGTTGTGCGAGACGCTGCGCCAGGCGGTGCTGGCCGACCCTGCCGCCTGGGCCGCCACGCAAATTCCACCTGCCTCCCTGGCGCCGTCCTTCTCGGGCGTCACCCTGGGGCCGCTGCCGGTGGTGCTGCGCCTGTTCGCCGTCAGCGACGGCGATCAGTGGCATGCCATGCCGGGTGGCCTGGCCCGGGTGCTGGATGGCACCGCGCCCTGGGCTGGCCGCCTGCCGCATTCCGGCTGGTGCAAGGATGTGTGGGTGTTGAGCGACGAGGACGAGCCGATCATCGGGCCCGCCGCGCAGTCGTTGCCGCCGATCGCGATCCGCCGCAGCTCCGGTGACCTCCCGTCACGCGTGGCCGACAACCTTTTCTGGCTGGGCCGCTACGTCGAGCGGCTGGACCGCGCGGCGCGTCTGATCCGCGCCACGCTGCGTCGCCTGCGCCGTGGCGTGCCCCTGCCGCGCGAGGCCGCCGAGCTAGCCGCCCTGGCGCGCTGCCTGGTCGAGGCCGGCATTATCGAGGAAGAGGCGCGGCCTGGCGGAGGCAGCACCACGGCGCTGGCCGCCGCGCTGGCCCAGGCGGTGGGGCCGGA
The DNA here is from genome assembly GCA_964244395.1 of uncultured Rhodovarius sp. GTDB lineage: Bacteria > Pseudomonadota > Alphaproteobacteria > Acetobacterales > Acetobacteraceae > Rhodovarius. Next base: position 8,874 of record CAXTJY010000084.1, on the reverse strand, counting down.
GGGCCGGGTGGTGCGGCTGCAAGGCCGCATCGCCCGCCTGACCGAGACGGTGCGAGACCGCCTGACCGACGACATGCACGCCACCTTCATCCTGACGCTGCGCGCCGCCCGCGCCGCCGGAGATGCCGGGCTTCAGGCGATGATCGAGGCGACGAAAGTCAGCCGCAGCGACCCCGAGAGCCTCGGCAAGGGGCTGGAGCAGCTGTCCCGCGCCATGATCGCCAATTTACGTTTTGCCACCGCGGTGGCCGGCGTCGCCAGCGAGAACATGGTGCGCGGCGGCGGCTGGCTGTTCCTGGAGCTGGGCCGGCGGCTGGAGCGCGGCCAGGCCGTGCTGGCCGAGATCGGCCTGGTGCTTGACCAGCCGCCAGCTCGCGTCGAGGCCGGGCTGCGCCTGGTGCTGGAGCTGTGCGACAGCGTCATCACCTATCGCAATCGCTATCTGGCCGTGCTGCAGCCGGCGCCGGTGCTGGACCTGGTGCTGGCGGATCCTTCCAATCCTAGAGGACTGGCCTTCCAGGTCGCCGCGATCAAGGCGGCGCTGGCGGAAATCGCCGGCGATGCGGAGGACGAGCTGGTGGAGGAGGCCGACGCGTTGGGGCGCGATGCCGTGGCGCTTGTCGAGGGCGTGCTGGAAGCGACGGACCAATTGCAGGCGGCCAGCGGCCTGCCCCGTCGCCTTGCCGCCATGGCCGGGGCGCTGGGCGCGGTCAGCGATTCGGTCACCCGCCGCTGGTTCGCGCTGCTACCGGCCTCACAGGTGCTGGGCATGAACGACGAGCCGGCCGAGGCGGCGGACGTGGCGCCGGTGCCGTGAAGTACACCGTCCGGCACATCACCACCTACCGCTACGACAAGCCGGTCGATCTGGCCTCGCATCTGCTGCACCTGAAGCCGCGTGCGGTGCCGGGCCAGCGCGTCATGCATGCGCGCATCCGCTGCCTGCCGGAGCCCGACCACACGACCGAGACGCACGACCATTTCGGCAACGCCACCACCCGCATCTTCCTGGCCGCGCCGCACCAGCATTTCGAGGTGACGGCGGAATCACACGTGGCGGTCGATTTCGCCCCGCCGCCGCCGGCCGAACACACGCCCCCCTGGGAGCAGGTGGCGGCCGAGGCGGCCGGCACCGAGGCGGCCGAATATCTGTTCGGCTCCGGCCACGCCCCCGCTTTGGCGACTGCCGCCGATTTCGCCCGGCCCTGCTTTAGCCCCGGCCGTCCGATCCTGGCGGCGCTGCTCCACCTGAACAGCCGCTTCACCCAGGAATTCCGCTTCCAGGCAGGGGTCACCAGCACCTCCACCAAGGTCGACGAAATCCTGCGGCTGAAGCGCGGCGTGTGTCAGGATTTCACGCATCTCATGCTCGCAGCCCTTCGCGGCCTTGGCCTCCCCGCCCGCTACATGTCGGGCTACATCCGCACCAGGCCCCCGCCGGGGCAGACGCGCCGTCGCGGCGCCGACCAGAGCCACGCCTGGGTCGGCGCTTGGCTGGGCACTGAACATGGCTGGGTGGGACTCGACCCGACCAACGCCATCGTGGTGAGAGACGAGCATGTGGTGCTGGCCTGGGGCCGCGACTTCGCCGACATCTCGCCGTTGCGCGGAGTGATCCTGGGCGGCGGCGCCCACCGCCTGTCGGTCAGCGTCGATCTGGAAGCGGAAGGCGAAGCCGCATGAACACGCAATGGTGAGCGCTGCGGGATGGTGCGACGCCCGGCGGGCGTGGTAACCGCTTCGTGAGGAAAAGGCGCATGGGCGCGCCGCGTTGAGCCAGTGAATTCGGGATACAACATGTCGGACACCGCTCCCCTGGGCCGTCGAGCGATGCTTGTGGCAACGGCCCTGGCGGCGCCGGCGCTTTCTCAGGAGCGGCGCCCCTCTCCGCCCGTCGCCGCGGCATCCTCGCAGCTCGGCGAAGTCGTCCTGGGGCTGGATGGCTGGCTTTTCGGCGCTTGGGAGGACGTCCGCCGCGTGGACCTCCGTCGCACGCGGGAACTCTGCCAGTTCCTGAACCGCGCCATCGAGATCATGCGGGGCGAGGGGCTCAAGGTCGCGTTGTCCATCACGCCCACCAAGGCGCGCGTCTACCAGGAGTTCCTGCCCGCCGATTTCCGGCCCAACGCGGACGCCACCGCCCGCTACGGCGTGGTGATGGAGGAGCTGTCGCGCAGCCAGGCGTTCATGGTGGACCACGCCACGCAGTTCGCCGCCTTGCGCCGCACCGGCCGCGACCCCCTGTTCTTCAAGGCCGACATTCACTGGACCCCGGTCGGCGGCGCCGCCGCGGCGAACGATCTGGCGCATGTGGTGAAGGAGCGTGCCGGCCTGCCGGCGCCCGGCCGCCCCGGCACCCGGCTGGGTGACTACATCTCGATGCGCTATGAGAGCAACGATCTGGCCGGCATGCTGCCGCCGGCGCAGCGCGGCCGCTTTCCCTACGAACAGTTTCGCGTGCGCCGGATCGTCGGCGCGCCACAGGGTGTCGGGCTCATAGAGGAAGACGGCGCGGATTGCGTCGTGGTCGGCAATTCCTTCATGCAGACCGGCTTCGGCTTTCCGCCCATGTTCTCCAACCAGCTCAGCCGGCCGGTCTCGCTGGCGGTGCAGGTCGGCCGCTTCGGCCCCTACACCACGCTGCTGAACTACCTGAAGAGCGATCTCTTCAGGACCGAACGGCCGCAACTGATCGTCTGGCACTTCCTGGAAGGCAATATGGAGGTGATGCCGGACCATGCCGGCTACTGGGGCAGCTCTGCGATGCCGGCGCGCCAGTTCACCGACGAATTGCGGCGCCTGGTCCGCCGCGCATGATGCGCCGCGCGCTGCTGCTGGCCGGCCTGGCGCTGCCGGTGACGGCGCAACAGGTGTTGTACGAGCCGCTGCCGCCTGCCGGCTCGGCCTATCTGCGCATCGTCAACGCCACGGCCGAGCCGCTCGCCATCCGCCCGGGCGTGGTGGGAAGCACGACCCTGGGCATCGAGCCGGCGCAGCGCGTCAGCCCCTATACGGTGCAGGAAAGCGTCGCGGACCGCGCGGTCGAACTCGGCTTCACCGCCGGTGCCGCCCGCGGCGAAACCACCCTGCGGCTCGAAGCCGGCAGCTTCAACACCCTGCTCGTGGTCGAACAGGGCGGCGCGCTGCGCGCCATGCCGGTGCTGGACCAGACGCAGTTCAACCAGACGCGGGCGCGACTGACCTTCTACAACGCCACGCCGGCCTGCGAGGGGGCGGGGCTGGTGCTGGAGCCGGAGGGGCAGGCCGTCTTCGCCGATGTGGCCCGCGGCGCGGCGCGGATGCGCAGCGTCAACCCGGTCAGTGCCCAGGTGCGGGTTCTGTGCGGCACTGCCCGCGGCGCGCCGTTCGCGTTGGGGTCGATGGAAGCCGGCGGCCAGTACAGCGTGTGGATGATGGCGCCGCGCGGCCAGCCGACCGGCTTCGTCACCCGCGACGTGACGACCCCGTGGCGGCGCTGACGCTGCCACGTCGCGGATGGCTCGCGACACCCGCCCTGCTGCTGGCCGACTGCGCCGACACCGCGCGTCCGGCCGATCTGGCGCAGGCCCGCCCTGCCTTCCCCCTGCCGCCCGGCTACCCCTCGCCGATGTATACCCGCAACAACGGTATCTTCCTGCAGGGCGGCCCGCAGCAATTCCTGCGCGGCGTGGCGATTCCGGAGGTGGTGTGGATCGCCACCCGCAACGACGAGCAGATGGGCTTCTTCGACCATCGCCTGTTCAACGCAGCCGCCGAATGGGGCTGCGACATCCTCCGGCTTTCGGTGATGCCCGCGCTGTGGCGGCAGCTGGGCGAGGCGCATGTCCACCGGGTGCTCGACGATTGCGTCGCCTATGCGCGACGCTGCGGCCTGTACCTCTCGATCTGCTGGCACAGCATCGGCTTCCCGCCCACCGAGCGGTACAAGCTGATCGAGGATGTGCGCTTCGGCAACCTGCTGCAGACCAGCACCGGCGAGACCCATCTGTTCTGGCGCAGCATGGCCGGGCGCTACGGGCGAGAGCCTGTCGTGGCGTCCTTCGAGCTGTTCAACGAACCGCAATACATCAACGCCGACAATTCCCTGGCCACGGTGAACACCGAGGCCATGTGGGTGGCGTGGCGGGATTGGAGCGAGCGCTGCACCGACGAGATCCGCCGCCTGGCGCCGGACAAGCCGATCGCCGTCGGTGGCCTGCAATTCGGCTACGACCTGTCCTTCGCGCCGGACATGCCGGTGCGCCGGCCCAACATCATCTACGCCACCCACCCCTACCCGGACAGCAACTGGCGCCTCTCCTGGGATGCGGCCTTCATCGAACCCGGCCGGCGGGTGCCGGTGATGGCGACGGAATTCGGCTGGGACACCCAGAACCATTTGCAGGCCGCGATGCGGCCGGAACCGACGGCGGCGAATGGGCAGCGCTACCAGGAAGCGATCGTGACAGCCTTCGACAATGCCGCGATGGGATGGCAGGCCTGGTGTTTCAGCCATCTCTTCACGCCCTCCCTGCTGGCCAACGCCAATTTCGCGCCCTCCGGGGATTTCGGAGCGTTCGTCCGCAATGCGCTGCGCACAAGGAAGGGGCCTATCGGGTAGGAGAACCAAGGCGTCGGCAGCGGTCTCGCCATCGATGCGCGATCCGCGGCTGCGCGATCTCCAATCCGCCAATCATCCGTCCCGACTGGCGACAACGCGGTCCGATGTGACCGGATCGCGCGGCAGGTTACCCGACCATCACCGGCGCGCCGGCCACGACGGCCAGCGCGGTCTCGATGGCGGCGGCCACCTCGCCCTCCGGCACCGGCCTGGAGAGCAGGAATCCCTGCGCCCGGTCCACCCCCAGCCGGGTCAGGATCTGCAACTGCCGCACGGTCTCGACTCCCTCCGCCACCACCGGCACGCCCAGCGTGTGGCCCAGCTCCACCACCGTCGCCAGTACCGCCTCGGCGCGGACGTCGTCGCCCAGGTTGTTGACCAGGCCGCGATCCACCTTGACCACCGAGAACGGAAAGCGATGCAGATAGGTCAGCGAGGCGTGGCCGCCGCCGAAATCGTCCAGCGCCACCGCCACGCCCATGTCGCGCAGAGCCTGGATGGTGGCGAGCGCGCCGTCGCGCTCATGCGCCAGCACCGTCTCGGTCAGCTCCACCGTCAGCCGTTCCGCGGCCAGGCCGGAGCTGGCCAGGGCGTCGCGCACCATCGCCTCCATACCGCCCAGCGCCACGTTCGCGGCCGACATGTTCACCGCCAGGCCCCACGGCACGGCCCAGCCCATCGCCAGGGCGCAGGCGCGATTCAGCACCCAGCGATCGAGATGGCCGATCAGCCCGCCTTCCTCGGCCAGCGGCAGGAAGTCGCCGGGCTGGATGTTCTGGCCATGCGCCGGCCAACGGATCAGCGCCTCCAGCCCATGCCCGCCGCCGGCGCGCTGGGAGGCCGACGGCCGAGCGTTCCAGGGCGTCGGTGCGCGGCGCATTTCGCCCAGGTCGATGACCGGCTGGAACGCCAGGGTGAAAGGCTCCCGTCCCGGTGGCAGCAGGGCGTCGCGCAGCGTCTCGCGCAGCTTGATGCGGCCGGGCGTTGCCAGGGCCGGGCTGTCTCCCCGGCCGCGCTTGCGGGCGAAGAGTTGGGCATCCGCGAGGGCCAGCACCTCCTCCGGGTCCGCCCCGTCAAGCGGATAGATCGCGGCGCCGATAGAGATGCGCAGCGGCACCACCACGCCCTCCAGCGCGAAAGTGTCGGCCATGGCGGTGCGCAGCCGCGCCTCGATGGCGGGGATTGCCTGCTTGCCGTTGACGCCGTGGCACAGCAGGGCAAATTCGTCACCGCCCAGCCTGGCCAGCAGGTCGCGCGGACGCAGGGTGCGGCGAAGCCTGGCCGCCATCTCCTGCAAAGCGGCATCGCCGCCGGCATGGCCGAACATGTCGTTGATCTGGCGGAAGCCGTCGAGGTCGAGCATCACCAGCGCCACGCCGCCGTTGCGCGGCGGCGTATCCCGCAACTGCTGCAATGCGGCGTCGAGGGCGGCCCGGCTGCCGGCGCCGGTCAACGGGTCGGTGCGGCCTATGTCGCCCAGGCTCTGCATCGCGCCGTGCAGCTGCAAGGCGGCGCTCACCCCCGCCGCTAGGTCGGTAAGCTGCTGCAACTGGCGCATGTCCAACTCGCGCGGCTGCCGGTCGATGACGCACAGCGTGCCCAGCGGCGCTCCCTCGGCGTCGAGGATTGGCGCGCCGGCGTAGAAGCGGACGGCCGGTTCGCCGGTCACCAGCGGGTTGTCGACGAAGCGTGCGTCCTCCAGCGCGTCGGGCACCACCATGACTTCCGCGGGGCGGAGGATGGCGTGGGCGCAGAAGGCGTCGCCGCGCGGCGTCTCGGCCACGCACAGGCCCTGGATCGACTTGAACCATTGCCGGTCGCGGTCGATCAGCGAAATGGCGCTGATCGGCATGTCGAGCACCGAGCGTGCCAGGCGGGTGAAGCTTTCGAACACCGCCTCCGGCCCGGTGTCGAGGATGTTCAACGCCCGCAGGCGGGCGAGGCGGATCGCCTCATCGGCGGGCTTCGGCGCGGCCGGCATGAAGACACGTCTCCAGTGATGCTGTGCGGCATCACTGGCATGGGAATGGTGGGCGGCGGCTTAACAACACCGCGCGGTGACCAGGATGTCATCTGCGTCAGGCATTGCCGCCGAGATAGGCCATCGCGACCTGCAAGCCGCCCGGCTTGTGCGGCACGCCCGCCGCGGCCAGGCCCATCTCGACGCCGCCCAGCGTTGCCACCAGTTCCAGGTCGCCGAAGTCGCCCAGGTGGCCGATGCGGAAGACCCGATCGTTCAGCTGGCCCAGGCCGTTGCCAAGGGACATGTTGAACTTCTCCAGGATGGTGGCGCGCAGCGCGTTGGCCGAGCTGCCCTCCGGCAGCCGCACCGCCGTCAGCACGGAGGAATAGTGCCGGGGATCGTCGCATTGCACCTCCAGCCCCCAGGCGCGCACGGCGCGGCGGGTGGCCTCGGCGTGGCGGTCGTGCCGGGCGAAGACGTTCTCCAGCCCTTCCTCGGCCAGCATGTCGAGTGCGGTGTCCAGGCCATAGAGCAGGTTGGTGGCGGGGGTGGAGGGGAAGTAGCCGGTGGCGTTGCTCTTCAGCATCGGGCCCCAATCCCAGTAGCTGCGCGGTAGGCCGGCCTTTGCGCTGGCGGCCAGCGCCTTGGCGGAGATGGCATTGAAGCTCAGCCCCGGCGGCAGCATCAGCCCCTTCTGCGAGCCGGAGATGGTGACGTCCACGCCCCACTCGTCGTGCCGATAGTCCATGCTGGCCAGGCCGGAGATGGTATCCACCAGCAGCAGGGCAGGGTGCCCGGCGGCATCGATGGCGGCGCGGACATCGGCGATGCGGGAGGTGCAGCCGGTGCTGGTCTCATTGTGTACGATGCAGACGGCCTTGATCTCATGCGCCTTGTCGTCCCGCAGCCGGGCCTCGATGCCCGGTGCGTCCGCCCCGCGTCGCCAATCCGTCTTGATGAACTCCGGCCGGATGCCCAGCCGCTCCGCCATCTCGCGCCACAAATAGGCGAAGTGTCCGGTCTCGCACATCAGCACGCGGTCGCCGGCGCTGAGCGTATTGGCCAGCGCCGCCTCCCACGCCCCGGTGCCGCTGGCGGGGTAGATGACGACATGGCCCTGGGTGTTGAAGACGAACTTCACCTTCTCCAGCAATTGGGCGCCGAACTTGCCGAAATCCGGCCCGCGATGGTCCATCGTGGCATTGTCCATGGCGCGCAGGATGCGGTCCGGCACCGTCGAGGGGCCGGGGATCTGCAAATAGTGGCGGCCGGCGGTGCGCTTGGATTCGAAATAGGCCATGGGGTTTCTCCTGGATGTCCGCCTTGTGCCGCAGGAAGCCTCCCTGTGCCAATGAGTTCGGCCACTGATAACCATGAGCCCAATCCATGCGACGGCGCGCGGCGACCGCGCTAGGATGCGGGCATGAACGTCCTGACCCGCCCGTCCATAGCCGGCAGCCAGCTGGCCACCCGGCTGCGCCGCAACATCGAGGGCGAGGTGCTGTTCCACCCCGCCGACCGCGGCCGATACTCCACCGACGCCAGCATCTATCAGGTGATGCCGGAGGGCGTGGTGGTGCCGAAGAGCATCGACGACGTGCAGGCGGCGATGACCCTGGCGCGGGAGGAGGGGATTTCCATCCTCGCCCGCGGCGCCGGCACCAGCCAATGCGGGCAGACCGTCAACAGCTCGCTGGTGCTGGACTGCACCAAGTTCCTGCGCAACGTGATCAGCGTCGAAGGCGATGTGGCGCGCGTACAGCCCGGCATCACTCTGGGTGCGCTGAACGAGCAGCTGAAGCCACATGGAAAATTCTTCCCGGTCGATCCCTCGACCTGGGCGCGCTGCACCATCGGCGGCATGGCCGGCAACAATTCCTGCGGCAGCAAGTCCATCCGCTACGGACTGATGGCCGACAATACACTGGCCATCGACGCGCTGCTGGCCGATGGCAGTCGGCACTGGTTCGGCGAGGGCGCGCCGAACACCGAGTTGGTGGAGCGGCTGCATGCGCTGGGCGAGCGCGAGGCGGCGGAGATCGCCGAGCGCTTCCCGCATCAGCTGCGCCGCGTCGGCGGCTACAATCTGGATGCGCTGACCCCCGATGCCCGCCGCCATGGTCGGGGCAATCTCTCCCGCCTGCTGGTCGGCAGCGAGGGCACGCTGGCCTTCTCCGCCGCGCTGGACCTCAGGCTGTGGCCGATCAAGCCGCGCAAAATGGTTGGCATCTGCCAGTTCCCCACCTTCCGCCGCGCCATGGAGGCGGCGCAGCACCTGGCCACGCTGGACCCGGAGGCGGTGGAGCTGGTG
>CAXTJY010000083.1:5254-10439 GCA_964244395.1 uncultured Rhodovarius sp. | reverse complement strand
CGGGCGCGCTGTTGAGCGGTCGCCTGTCGCCGGGTACGCGCCTGCGAGAGAGCGCGCTGGCCGATGTCTTCGGTACCAGCCGTGAGCGGATCCGCAAGATCCTGCAGCGGCTGGGGACCAACCGGCTGATCGACATGGTGCCGAATCGCGGTGCGTTCGTCGGTGCGCCCTCGCTGGAGCAGGCGCGCGACGTCTACGAAGCCCGGCGCATCCTCGAGGGCGGCATCGTCCACCATCTGGCGCCCGTCCTCAGCGCCGAAGATGCCGCGCGGCTGCGCGAGCACATGGAAAGCGAAGAGCTTGCGTCGAAGCAGGACGATCGCGCCGAGTCGGTGCGCCTGTCGGCGCGCTTCCACACCATCCTTGCCGAAGCGACCGGCAACGTCTTCGTCCTGCAGCAGATGCAGGAGCTGGTGAGCCGCACCTCGCTGCTGGTCGCGATGTACGAGGCGGCGGCGATGGCGTACTCGACCCGCCCCGCGGCGCGGGCCAGTTGCAGGGCGGCGAAGGCCTCGTTGCGCTGGGCGGGGGTGAGGGCCTTGCTGTCGTCCAGCAGCTTGCCCAGGCCGCGGGGGACTCCCTTGGTGAAGATCAGGGCGGCGGCCAGCACGGGGCCGGCCAGCGGGCCGCGGCCGGCCTCGTCCACCCCTGCCACGCGGCCGCCGGCGAATCGCTCATGTCGGTAATCAGGCACGCCGCAACCTGCGATAGACCGGGCCGAGAAGGAAGGGGGAGAGAAAGAGCGGGAACTGGCACAGAGTGAGAAAGAGCAGGATGGCCGGGTCGGTCTCGTGCGGCAGCACCGCGAGGTAGAGCGCCATGTTGCGGTTGCCGGAGAGCAGGCCGGCGGCCAGCGCGAAACGCCGGCCGGAGGCGCCGAAGGCGAGCGCGGTGGCGGCGTTGAGCGCCAGGCAGCCGGCGAAGGCCATGGCCACGCCGCCCAGCACGAAGGCGGGCTGGGCGATGGCGCGGGCCAGGATGCCGTCCATCACCCCCACGCCGTAGGCCGCGACCAGCAGCACCACCGCGCCGTCGATGGCGCCGGCCTGGCGTGCCAGGGCTTCCGGCCGCACCAGTCGGCGCAGCACCAGCGACAGTGCCATCGGCAGGCCCACCAGCAATGCCAGCCGGGTCATCAACCCGCCGAGGGTGAGTGCCAGGTCGATGCCCATCAGGCCCAGCGCGATGGGCGGCGCGGTGAAGGGGACCAGGAAGGTGGAGAGGATGGAGACGACGAAAGCGACCTCGCCATCCAGCCCCACCAGCCGGGCGAAAGCGGGGCTGGAGGTGGCGGCGCAGCCCGTCGCCAGCACCACCAGCCCGGCCACGAAGCCCGGGTTCAGCGGCAGGAACCAGCACACCGCATAGGCCAGTACCGGGCAGGCCAGCAGCAGCCAGGCGAGCAGCGCGGCGATCAGCAGGGGCCGCCGCAGCCAGCCCAGCACCTGGCCGAAATCCACTCGCAGCAACACCAGCGTCATCAGCCCCGCCACGGTGATGGTCACGACATCCCGGAACACGCTGGCCAGCGGCGGTACGAACAGGCCGATGAAAATGCTGGCAGCCAGGATGGCGGCGCCGCGCCGGGCGCAGAACTCGAGAAATCCGTGCAAGCTTTGTTCCCCTCGCGGGCCGGACTATATCCCACCGCGTGATTCCCCAAACAGAAGCCCCCGACTACCTGGTCCGCCTGAACCCCGAGCAGCGCGAGGCCGTCGAAACCCTGGACGGCCCGCTGCTGGTGCTGGCCGGCGCCGGCACCGGCAAGACCCGGGTGCTGACCACGCGCTTCGCCCACCTGTTGATGACCGGCCGCGCCCAGCCCTGGCAGGTGCTGGCCGTCACCTTCACCAACAAGGCGGCCCGCGAGATGCGCGAGCGCATCGCCGCCATCCTGGGCCAGCCGGCGGAAGGGCTGTGGCTGGGCACTTTCCACGCGCTGTGCGGCCGCATCCTGCGCCGCCACGCCGAGGCGGTGGGGCTGAAAAGCAACTTCACTATCCTGGACACCGACGACCAGAACCGCCTGCTCAAGCAGGTCTGCGATGCCGCCGGGCTGGACACCAAGCGCTGGCCCGTCCCCGCCTTGATGGGCGTGATCCAGCGCTGGAAGGACCGCGGCCTGACGCCGGAGCGGGTGACCCCCGCCGAGGACACCGACTTCGCCAACAACCGCGCCATGGAGCTGTACGCCGCCTATCAGGCCCGCCTGCTGCAACTGAACGCCGTCGATTTCGGCGACCTGCTGCTGTTGGTGACCGAACTGCTGCGCACAGACGAGACCATCCTGGCGCAGTACCACCGCACCTTCCGCTACATCCTGGTCGATGAGTACCAGGACACCAACACGGTGCAGTATCTATGGCTGCGTCTGCTGGCGCAGGCGTCCAAGAACATCTGCTGCGTCGGCGATGACGACCAGTCCATCTATTCCTGGCGCGGCGCCGAGATCGAGAACATCCTGCGCTTCGAGCGGGACTTCCCCGGCGCCAAGACGGTGCGCCTGGAACGCAACTACCGCTCCACCGACCCCATCCTGGGCGCGGCGGCCGGGCTGATCGCCCATAATGAAGGCCGGCTCGGCAAGACCCTGCGCTCCGGCCGCAACGATGCCTCAGGCGAGAAGGTCAGCGTGCTCTCGCTATGGGACAGCGAGGAGGAGGCCCGCGCGGTGGGCGAACGCATCGAACGTGCCCAGCGCGACGGCCAGGGCCTGTCCGAAGTCGCCATCCTGGTCCGCGCCGGCTTCCAAACCCGGGCGTTCGAGGAGCGCTTGATCACGCTGGGCCTGCCCTACCGTGTCGTCGGCGGCGCCAAATTCTACGAACGGGCGGAAATCCGCGACGCCATGGCCTACCTCCGCATCCTGTCGCAGCCGGCGGACGATTTGGCCTTCGAACGCATCGTCAACCAGCCCAAGCGCGGCCTGGGCGACACCTCGATGCGCGAGATGCAGCGGGTGGCGCGGGAGCGGCAGGTGCCACTGTCCGTCGCCGCCAGCCTGCTGACCGAGAGCGACGCCCTCCGCCCCCGTCCCCGCGCCGCCCTGCGCGAACTGCTGGAAGGCTTCGCCCGCTGGCGCGCCGGGCTGGAGAAGGAAGGCCACATCGTCACCGCCGCAATGATGCTGGACGAGAGCGGCTACGTCGAAATGTGGAAGGCCGACAAATCCCCGGAGGCCCCGGGCCGCCTCGAAAACCTGAAGGAGCTGCTGCGCGCGATGGGCGACTACCCCACGCTGCAGCTGGTGAAGGCGGGCCTGACGCATGCCAACAAGGGTCCGGACGAGATCGACCGCGCGATGGGGGATTACCCGACGTTGCAGGCCTTCCTGGAACATGTCGCGCTGGTGATGGAGAATGACGAGAAGGCGGAGGGCGAAAGGCTGTCGCTGATGACGCTGCACGCGGCCAAGGGGCTGGAGTTCGACGTGGTCTTCCTGCCGGGCTGGGAGGAAGGTCTGTTCCCGCACCAGCGGGCGCTGAACGAGGCCGGCGGCAAGGGCCTGGAGGAGGAGCGGCGCCTGGCCTACGTGGGCATCACCCGGGCGCGGAAGGTGGCAGTCATTAGCCATGCCGCCAACCGGCAGATCTATGGCAGCTGGACCAGTTCGATCCCCTCCCGCTTCCTGGACGAGCTGCCGGCGGAGTGGGTGGAGCGCGCCGGCAGCGCCGCCACCCAACGCATGATGCCCGCCTTCTCCGGCCAATTCCCGATCACCACGCGGCCCCGAGTGATCGAGACCGGCGCGTGGGAAGTGCAGGCCCGCCCGGTGAAGCCCGGCGGCTTCGCCGTCGGTAGTCGTGTCTTCCACCAGAAATTCGGCTACGGCCGGGTGACGGGGGTGGATGACGACAAGCTGGACATCACCTTTGAGAAGGCGGGCGCGAAGCGGGTGCTGGACCGCTTCGTGGAGCTGTCCTCGTGAAGCGCCGCGCTGAAATCCTGGAGACCATCACCCTGTCCGGCCTGCCGGATGAGGCGGTGCCGGCCTACGAAGCCGCCCTGCAATCCGTCGCCACCTCGGTCGATTATTTCCGTGAGGAGCCCGGCGAGACATGGCGGCTGGAAGCCGTCCGCCCCCAGGCGGCGGACCAGCCTGAGCTGATCGCCGCATTGGCCCTCGCCGCGATGGTTTCCGGCCATGAGGCCCTCCCGACCCGCGCGCCGGTCGAGGCCGATGGCTGGCTCGCCCGCACCGTCCAGGGCTTCCCGGAGCAGCCGATCGGCAACCGTGTGCTCATCCGTCCGAGCCACGTGGCCAACCCGCGCGACTACGCCCGCCACGTGCTGGTGCTGGACGCCGGCCTGGCCTTCGGCAGCGGCGAGCACAGCTCGACCCGCGGCTGCCTGCTGGCCTTCGAGGGCATGGCGCATCGCCGGCCCCGATGCATTCTCGATCTCGGCTGCGGCTCCGCCATCCTGGCCATGACGGCGGGGAAGTGGCTGCGGCGGCCCGTGCTGGCGACGGACATCGAGCCCTGGTCCGTCCGCATCGCCGCCCAGAATGGAGCCGCCAATGGGCTGCGCAACCTCCTCACCGCCCGGTTGGCGGATGGCTGGCGGCACCGCCGCGTGGCCAGTGACGGACCCTATGACCTGGTCTTCGCCAACATACTGGCCCGGCCGCTTTGCGCCATGGCCAAGGATCTGGCGGCGGCCCTGGCCCCGGGCGGCACCGCCATCCTGGCCGGGCTGCTGAACACCCAGGCCAATATGGTGCTGGCGGCGCATAGGCGGCGCGGCCTGGTGTTGGAGCGCCGCATCCCGGTGGGCGCCTGGACGACCCTGGTATTAAGGAAGCGCAAATGACCCTGGTGGTGGTGCAGCCCGGCGAGGCTCGCGAATTCTGGCAGCCCGTCCCGGCCAACGGCTTCGTGCAATGCCTGCTCTCGAGCCAGGAGATTGGCACCGAGGCTGGGTTCGCCATGGGAACCCAGACCGTCGATCCGGGCTGCTTCGTGCGCGAGCATGTCCATCCGGAGAACGATGAAGTGATTTTCGTCCTGGAAGGCAGCGGCGAGGCGTTGTTGGACGGCGAGCGCACGGAACCCATGCGCAAGGGCACCTGCCTCTTCCTGGGTCGTGGCCGGCCGCATCGTTTCCAGGCCAGCGCGGACGGCCCGATGACGTTCATGTGGCTCATCACGCCCGGCGGGCTGGAGACGTTCTTCGCCCGCATCGG
>CAXTJY010000083.1:0-5244 GCA_964244395.1 uncultured Rhodovarius sp. | reverse complement strand
CAGCCGGGCGAGGCGGCGCCCGCCCCATTCCCGCGCCCGGCGGACGTCCTGAAGATCGAGGCAGAGACGGTATTCGGCGTACTGACAGCCTCAACGAAATCAAACAATTAACAGCGTCCTTTCCTTAAGAAGAGGTATTCGGACAAATTCCCCCGGCAAGCCCGCGCGCGGCGAGTCGCGGGCCCGCCACCTGCCCTGTGGCTGCCTCAGCCGGGGATCAAGCCGGGCAGGAAGGCGCCGCCGGCATCGCGCGGATGACGAGACCGAAGCCTTCGGACAAATAGCCAGCCTGTGCGTCGGTGGGTTTGGCTGGCGCTGATGCGGGTGTCAAACAACGGGATTGACAATAGGATAACAATCTTTTAAGTCAAGAAAAACCCAGCCGGTGTTCCCTTGCAGCGTTCTCAGCCGAATGCGCCGACTTCATGCGAAACCGCCGCCGAGCAGAACCGCACCAGCCCGAAAATCCGTCGCATTGGCGCGAACAGTTCGGCGTGTTCGCGGCCGTAGCTCGGCACCGCTTCCCCGCCTGACGGCTCGCCGAAATCCAGCGCCGCCCCGGGGTCGGGGCTGGCCGGGAACACCTGCGCCAGCAGGTCCAACGCCGGCTCCACATCCAGCGCGAAGATGCGCGCGATCACCGCCGGCTGGCTGGTGCCGTGCCGCGGGCTGAATTCCGGCAGCCCCACCGCCAGCAGCCACAGCCGATGGATCAAGGCCAGCCGCAGCCCATGCAGCAGCACCAGCCGTTCCGGCATCGTCGGCAGGTCCGGCCAGGTCGCGCGCAGCGCCAGCTCGTCGGTGCGCAAGCGACGATAGAGGCGGCGCAGCGGCGCCTCCAGCTCCTGCGCCTGCAACACCGTGGCGACCTTGATCAGCGCCGCCCGGCGGCCCTCGCGCTGCGTCGCCGCCGCGCGATCCAGCCAGGTGCCGGGGTCCAGCGTGCCGATCACGGCGCGCACCACGCCGATATCCGAGCTTTGCGCGGCCCGCTCGGCCATCGCCATGGCGCGGGCGAAGCGCGGCGAACGTTCGCGCAAATCGGCGAAGGCATCCGGGTTCGCCGCCGCCGCCGCGCCCAGCCCATGCAGCGTGTTCGCCAGCCAGCCCACCTGGTGCAGGATGGCGTTGTTCGGGATGGCTCTGAGCTGCGACGGATGCGTCAGCCGCACCGGCCCGCCCATGCCGTCGCTTTGCCGCGCCGAGGGACGGGAGCCGGTGCGCTCCAGCAGCCCAGGGCCGAAGCCGCCCAGCAACGCGGCATAGCCAGGGTCTTCCACCAGCACCTGCATCTCGCGCTTGATGGTGGCGAAGAAATCGGTGCCGTAATCGGCCTCGGCGTAGATCGGGTCGTCGCCGCCAGGCGACGCCAGCTTCGGGTCGCCGCCAGGCGACGCCAGCTTCGGGTCGCCGCCAGGCGACGCCAGCTTCGCGTCGCCCCCTGGCGGTGCCGAGAAGGCGTGCTCCGCCACGCGCGCCACCGTCGCCGTCGCCAGCTCCTGCGTGCCGAACAGCAGGTAGCCGTCGCCGCCCTGAAAGCTGCTTTCCTCCCGCACCTGCACCCCGGCGGCGGCCAGCGCGCGGCGCACGGTGGGCGGGAACAGGTAGTCCATCCGGTCGCCCAGGCTGGCGGGGTGGCCGCCGCGGCCGATGCTCTCGCCATGGGTGTCGAACAGCACCACCTCGACGCCGGCCAGGCCATGCCGGGCCAGCATTTCGGCCAACCGCAGCTTCAGCTTCTCGATAAGGTAGGAGGCGGGGAGCTGGCCGACGTAGCGGCCGCTGTCCGAATAGCCGAATTGCAGGCACAGCCGGCCCTGTTGTTGCAGGTACTCGCGCCAGTGTGGGCTGCGCAGGGCCTCCTCCAGCACCCGCTCGCCGCGTTCCAGCGCCTCCGCGGTCTCGAACAGCGGCGAAATCTCGATGGCGCGATCGATGCCGAAATGCCGCGCCAGCCACAGCGCGGCCAACAGGGTGTAGCCCGTCTCGGTCTCGGCGATCAGGAAGCGGATGGGGGTGGCGGCATCCACATGCTTGGCGATCTGCGCGATCACCATCAGCAGCTTGGCGGCCGAGGCCTGCTCGGCCAGCAGGGCGCCGAAATCCACCGGGCGCGGGGTCACGTCGTCCAGCGCCTCGTTGATCTGCGCCAGCAGGCCGCGGCGCTGCGCCATGTCGTCGGGTGAAGCGGTGAGCCCCAGCCGCGGCCGGACGGCATTGTGCAGCTGCGCGGAATTGAGCCGGAAATGGGTGTGCGCCAGGGAAAGCCCGTGCCCCAGCAGCCCGGCCCGGGCGACGCAGAGCGGCAGCTTGGCCTCCGGTTCAGCAGCCGCGATGGCGGCATCGAACAACGGCAGCAGTGCGTCCGGCGTGGTCATGGCGGCCTCGCGCCCCCCGATCAGCGCGGCGGCGAGCGCCTGGATGGCAGCAGGCTCTGGCTTCTCCGGCACCGCCTCGATCTGCGTCGCCACCGCTGCCTCGGCCTCGGCGAGCCGCGCCGCCAACGCCGGCGCGGCGCCGACCTGGCCGAGCAGCCGCTTGTATTGCAGCCGCTTCATCACCAGCCGCAGCCGCAGCGTCGTCCACCAGCCGATGTCGGTCCGGCCATCGGTGTCGTAGCCGACCCAGGAGGTAAGGATGAGCGGGCGGGGCGCGACCGCCATCCAGCGATCCGGCCAGCTGCGCCGTGCCGCCTCCAGCAATGCGCCGTTGAAGGCGTCCAGCGCGTCCCGGCCGCGGGTGATGGCCTGCACGACCTGGTCGAACTCGGCCTGCAGGTCGGGCGCTTCCGGCCGGTGCGCCATGCCGCGCGGCGGCGCCTGGCCGCTGCTCGCCGCCTCGGCCAGCAAGGCGCCGCTGGCGGCGGGCAGGCTGAACGTGGGGTGGGCGGTGAAGACGGCGGCGAAGCGGGTGCGCTCGACCGCCTGGCGGAAGGCCGCGAAGGGGATCGGGCTGTCGCGCGGGTCCGGCCGGATGATGCGCTCGGCGAGGCGATTCAGCGCCGCGGCGGGGTCCTGGCCTGGGGTGTGGCCGAGATAGGCGGCAAGCCGCTGGGCGCGGCGGGCGGCGGCATCGTCGGCCAGGGATTGCACCATGCTTTCCACGGCTTGCAGGTCCAGCGCACCGTCGTCCAGGCGGCGGCTGATGGCCAGGGCCAGCAGCAGCACGGGGTCGCCGAACGGGTCGTCGGCGGCGGAGGCGCGGGCGAGGCGCAGCCGTTCGATGAGATCCTGTAACGCGGGGGAGCCTTGGGTGCCGTCCATGCGGCCTATGCTGCACTTGCGAAGGCGCTTCGGCCAGTGGAAAGCGAGGGCGATGCTCGTGTTCCGGCGTCGCCCCTTGCGTTGGGGAGATGGCCGGATCAAGTCCGGCCATGACGACGGGCGTCAATCCAGCCGGATGTTGTTCGCCCGGATGATCTCGCCCCAGCGCCGCGTCTCGGCCACGATCCGCGCCGCGAAGGCGCCGGGCGCGTTGGGCAGGTAGATCAGCCCCTGCTCATCAAGAAAGCGGCGCATGTCCGACAATTGCGCCACCCTCGTGTATTCGGCGTAGAGGCGGGACCGGATGGCTTCCGGCGTGCCGGCGGGCACGATCAGCGCGTACCAGGTGGCGACCTCCACGTCGTAGCCCAGCTCCTTCAGCGTCGGCACGTTCGGCAGCACGGGCACCCGCTCCGGCGTGGTCACGGCCAGCGCGCGCACCTGGCCATCGCGGATCGGGCCCTGCATGGTGGGTAGCGCGTCGAAGCAGGCCTGCACGTCGTTCTGGATCACAGCAATCAGCTCGTCCTGCGCGCCGCGATAGGGCACATGCGTCATCGGCAGGCCGACCTGCCCACGCAGCATCTCGAAGATCAGATGCTGCGCCGTGCCGACGCCGACCGAGGCATAGTTGATGCCACCCGGCCGGCCACGCGAGTACTCCAGCAGCTCGGCCGGGGTGCGCACCGGAAGGTCCTTGTTGACGACCAGCACCAGGGGCGAGGCGGCGAACATGGCTACCGGCACCAGGTCGCGCTGCACGTCATAGGGCGGGTTGCGGTCCAGATTGGGGAAGATGGTGAGCGGGCCCAAATTGCCCATGCCGATGGTGTAGCCATCGGGCGCGGCGCGGGCGATCTCGGCCACGCCGATGCGGCTGCCGGCGCCGGGCTTGAAGTCATTGACGATGTTCTGGCCGAGGCCCTGGGCGACGCGCTCATTGAAGGCACGGGCGACCAGGTCGTTCAGCCCGCCGGGCGGCCAGGGGATGACGAAGCGGATGGGGCGTGTCGGCCAGCTTTGGGCCAGCACCGGGGTGGCGAGGAAGGGAAGGGCGCGGCGGGCGATCTGCATGGCGGAAATGCTGCGGCGCACCAGCCCGTGGGTCAACTCCGCCAGACGAGGTTGCCGATGGCCACGCAGCCCAGGATCACCGCCGCCATCGGCAGGCCCGTCCCGTCATGCCACGCCCCCAACACCGCACCCGCCACCCCACCCAGCCCGAACTGCAACGTCCCCATCAACGCCGAGGCCGTGCCCGCCATATGCGGGAAGGGCGCCAGCCCCAGAACGGTGCCCAGCGGGAACACCAGCCCCAGCAGCGTGATCAGCCCGAACAGGCAGGCGAACAGCAGCCAGAACGGGCCGCCCAGTATCGTCACCGCCAGCAGCGCCAACGCCACCCCGGCCATGGCCCAAAGCAGCCGGTCCAGCAGCACCTCGCGCCCCCAGCGCTGCGCGAACCAGCCGGATATCTGGCTGCCGAAGATGATGCCCGCCGCGTTGACCCCGAACAGCACGCCGTATTCCCCGGGCGGCACCCCATACACCTCCATGAAGACGAAGGGCGAGCCGGCGATGTAGGCGAACATCGCCGCCGTGCCGAAGCTCGACGCCACCGCCGGCCGCCGGAACCTCGCATCGGCCAGCAGGCTGCCATAGGCGCGGATGATCTCGGCCGGGTTCTGCCGCAGGCGGCGCGCGGGGGCGTGGGTTTCCGGCAGAACCGCCACCACCATGAACAACGCCACCCCGCCGAACAGCGCCAGCGAGACGAAGATGGCGCGCCAGCCCAGATACTGATCGACCAGCCCGCCCAGCGACGGCGCCAGGATCGGTGCCACGCCCATGATGAGCATGAGCCGCGCCATCAGCCGGATGGGGTCGCGCAGCTCCGACACATCGCGCACCACGGCGCGTGCCACCACATGCCGGCGCAACCGCCCAGCGCCTGCAACAGCCGCAACGCCACCATCTGCGG
>CAXTJY010000082.1:4219-10461 GCA_964244395.1 uncultured Rhodovarius sp. | reverse complement strand
CCCTGGTACGCGCTGCGGGCCAATTACTTCGACAGCGTGCGCGACGCGGGCGGGCTGCCCATCGCCCTGCCGCATGATGCCGCGGCGGCGCCGGAGTATCTGGGCCTGTGCGACGCCATCCTGGTCACCGGCGGCGCCTTCGACGTCGATCCGGCGCTGTATGGCGGCGGCGCGGTGCATGAGACGGTGAGCCTGAAGCCCGGCCGGACCGCCTTCGAGCTGGCGCTGACCCAGGGCGCGCTCGCGGCCGGCAAGCCGGTGCTGGGCATCTGCGGCGGCGAGCAGCTGCTGGCCGTGGCCTTCGGGGGCACGCTGATCCAGCACATCCCGGATGCCATTCCCGGCGCCTTGCTGCATGAGCAGCCGAACCCGCGCGACGAGCCCGGGCATGACGTCGCCATCACTCCAGGCAGCCTTTTGGCGCGCATCGTCGGCACCGCTTCCATGGCGGTGAATTCCGCGCATCACCAGGCGGTGGCGACGCCGGGGCCGGGGGCACTGGTCAACGCGGTGGCGCCGGACGGCGTCATCGAGGGCATCGAGCACCCCGGCCACCGCTTCGCCCTGGGCGTGCAGTGGCACCCTGAATTCAAGGTCGACCGGCAGGACATCGCCATCCTGCGCGCCTTCGTGGAGGCCGCCCGTGGTTGAACCCGTGCTCGATGACAGCCCCGAGGAGGGCGAGGCGCCGCCGGCCGGAGAGCGCGGCGAGCGCATTGCCAAGTTCCTGGCCCGCGCCGGCATCGCCAGCCGCCGCGACGTGGAACGGCTGATCGAGGAGCGCCGGGTCAAGCTGGGCGGAAAGATCGTCACCACCCCCGCCACCTTCGTGCAGGAGGGCGACACGCTGGAGGTGGACGGCACCGTGGTGGCGCAGCCGCAGCGCACCCGCCTCTTCCGCTACCATAAGCCGGCCGGTCTGGTGACGACGCATCGCGACCCGGAGGGCCGGCCGACCGTGTTCGACAAGATGCCGCCCGGCCTGCCGCGCGTCATCAGCGTTGGCCGGCTCGACCTGACGTCGGAGGGCCTGCTCCTGCTGACCAATGACGGCGCGCTGTCGCGCAGGCTGGAGCTGCCGGCCAATGGCTGGCTGCGGCGCTACCGGGTGCGCGTCTTCGGCCACCCGCACCCCGACGAACTGGCGGCGCTGGCCCGCGGCGTCACCATCGAGAGGGTGCATTACGGCCCGATCGACGCCGAGCTGGACACCAGGCAGGGCGACAATGCCTGGCTGACCATCGCCTTGCAGGAAGGCAAGAACCGGGAAATCCGCCGGGTGCTGGAATTCCTGGGCTTTCGCGTCTCTCGGCTGATCCGGCTGGCCTATGGGCCGTTCCAGCTCGGCGCCTTGCCCAAGGGCGCGGTCGAGGAGGTCAACGCCAAGGTGCTGCGCGAACAACTGGGCATCGAGGCGCCCAAGCGCGGGCGGCCGTGAGGGTGATCGCCGGCCGGCTGCGCGGCCGCAAGCTGGTGGCGCCGGCCGGCGACGCCACCCGCCCCACCGCCGAGCGCGTCCGGCAGGCCCTGTTCGACATGCTGGCGCACGCGCCCTGGGCAGACGACGCGTTGCGCGATGCACGGGTGCTGGACGCCTTTGCCGGCTCCGGCGCGTTGGGCATCGAGGCGCTGTCACGCGGTGCCGCGCACGCCACTTTCCTGGAGTCGGCGCGTCCCGCTCAGGCCGCCATCCGCGCCAACATCGTGGCGTGCGGCGAGGCGGAGCGCGCCACCATCCTGCCGGCCGACGCCACCCGCCCGCCGCGTGCGCCTGCACCCTGTGGGGTTGCCTTCCTGGACCCGCCTTATTGCGCCGGGCTGTTGCCACGCGCTCTGGCGGCGCTGGCGGCGCAGGGCTGGTTCGCGCCCGCCGCCCTCCTGTGCCTGGAACTGGCGCAGGACGAGGCAGCGGAATTCGCGGAACCCGTGCTGGCGGAACGGGTGCATGGTGCGGCCCGCATCCTGGTGCTGCGGGCGGCATGACGATGGCCGCCCCTGCCTCGGCCGCGCGCAAACGCACCTGATGACCACCGTCGCCTGCGTCATCCCGGCCTACAAGCAACCCGGGCTACTGGCCGAGGCGCTGGCCAGCGTGATGGCGCAGACCCTGCCCGATGTCGCCGCCATCGTCGTCGATGATGGCTGCCCGATGCCCGAGACGCGAGAGGTGGCGCTGGAGGCCGCCGCCCGCCACCCTGGCCGCGTCCACGTGCTGCGCAGCCGCAATGGCGGCCTCTCCGCCGCCCGCAACCGCGGCATCGAATACGCCCTGGCCGCCCTGCCCGACGCCCGCGCGGTGTACATGCTGGACGCCGACAACCGCATCCTGCCCTCCTTCCTGGAACGGGGCCTGGCGCTGCTGGACGATTGCCCGGCCGACACCGGCTGGCTGTATCCGGACATCGACAGCCTGGGCATGGCGGATTGCTCCGATTGTTCCGGCGAGTTCTCCCGCCTCAGCCTGCTGCTGGACAATTATTGCGAGGCCGGCAGCCTGATCCGCCGCGACATGCTGGAAGCGGGGCTGCGCTACGACGAGACGCTGCGCCAGGGCTGGGAAGATGTGGAGTTCTGGCTGCGCGGGCTGGATGCGGGCTTCGTAGGCCGCCACTGGCCGAATGCCGGTTTCCGCTACCGGCGACGGGCCGAGAGCATGCTGGCGGAAAGCGACCGCATCGTGCCGCAGCTGCGCGCGGCGATGTGGGCGGGCCACCCCGCGCTCTACGACCATCGCCACCTGATGGCGCTGGAAGCGGCGGAGGCGCCGCGCCACGCCATCATCCCGGCCAGCGGCGGCGACGTGCGGATCGTGCACGACCCCGCTACCCCGGGCACCGGCCTGGACCGTCCGGCCTGGCGCCGCGCGATGTGGGCCTTCTGGGCCAACCCGGCGGCGGCGCACCACCCCTACGCCCTGGTCTTCGCCGACCCGGCCGTGCTGGAGGCGCTGGCGCACGCACGTCTGCTGCATGGGATATTCTGGCTCGGCTGCCTGTCGCTGCGGCAGGGCGCTCGACCGATGGTGGGGATCGCGACCAAGCCGGCCGCCGGCGCCACCGTCGGCCTGAGGCTCGGCGGCGACGGGCTGGCCGATGCGGCCATCCTGTTCGTGCGGGCGCAGGACGTGCTGAGGGACATCTGGCGCGACGAGGCGGTGCCGCCGCCGGAAATCACCCGGATCGAGCTCGACCTTCCCGGCGCACCCGTGGCGGCGGGCGGCGCGGTGGCCGCCTTCCGGGCGGAGCGGCGCGCCTTGGCACTGGCCCGTGCCGAGGCGCCGCCGCTACCCTGGCGCCGGGTGTGGCGCGTCTCGCGGGACGCGATGGCGGCGCACGCCCTGGCCCGGCATGGCATCGGCGTGACCCTTCCGCGCCTTCCCGGCGGGCGCGCCATCGGCATCGTCCAGCCACTGCACACCCGCGGCGGGGTCGAGCGCGTGCTGTTGCGGCAGGCGGCGGTGCTACGGGCGGCCGGCTGGCGGCCGCATCTCTTCGTGACCCAGGCCAGGGAGATCGAATTGCTGCCCGGGATGGCCGATGCGTACGAAAGCGTGAATTTGATCGGCGTCACCGGCCGCGAGGCCTGGCAGGATGAGGAGCGCGCCTATTTCGGCGCCGAGACCTCCGCCTTCGGCCACCAGCCGGGCACGGCGGATGCGCTGGGCGCGCTGGCCGGCATGGATGTGGTGGTGAATACCCATGCGCTGGCCGGTCATGCCATGGCCAGCCGGCTGCGCCGCATGGGCATCCGCACCGTGCTGGGCCTGCATTTGACGGAGCGGGGCCCGTTCGGCGAACCGCTGGGCCAGGCGCACTCCGCGCTGGCGTATGAGCACGCCTACGACATGGCGACGGTCATCTCGGAACGGCTGCGCGGCTGGTGCCTGGCGCATGGCTGGCCGGAGAGCAAACTGATGCTGTTGCGCAATGCGCCCGGCTACGTGACCGGGGCTGACTCTGCCCCGCGACCGCCGCAGCCCGGCCGCCGCCTGCGTGCCATCTATCTCGGTCGTCTGGATGCGCAGAAGGGGCTGGAGCGGCTGGCTGCCACCATCGCGGTGACGGGCGACTTCGTGGAATGGCGGGTCGCCGGCGAGGCTGTGCTGACTGGCCCGCCGCCCGACCTGGGCGTGCGGGCGGAGCCTCCGGCGAAGAGTGCGGCGGAGCTGGACGCGATCTTCACCTGGGCCGACATCTTCTACCTGCCCAGCCGGTTCGAGGGCGTGCCGCTGACCATTCTGGAAGCCCAGCGCCTGGGCTGCGTGCCCCTGGCCACGGATGTGGGAGCGGTGGCGGAAATCATCCGGCATGGTGAGGATGGATGGCTGCTGCCTGGCCAGGCGGAGGATGCGACGATCGTGGCCGGCGCGGTGCAGGCATTGCGGCAGTGGGATGCGGATCGCGCGTTGCTGGCGCGCATGGCGGCGGCGGCGGCGGCGCGCCTGGCTGCCGCGCGTTGGGAGGATACCATGCGGGACTGGCTGGGCTGGCTGGAGCAGGCGACATGAAGCTGCTGGTGAGTGACCTGGCGGCGCTGATGAGCAGCGACGCGGCGCTGCTGCTGGACGCCGACATGCCGGCGCCGACCATGCCACTGCCGCTGTGGCGCGCCGTGCGGGTCGGGGCGGACTGGCTGTTGCGGCCGATCCGAGATGGCGGGGCAACGCGTCTCCCCGCCGAGGCGGCGGTAGCGTCCCACCCCGGCGCGGCGGTGTCTCCCCATGCCGCGTCCGACGCCGGCGCGGGGGTATCCTTCAGCTCGGTGACCCCGACGGGGCTCGGGCTTGAGATGGTCGCCACGCCGGCGGGCGTGCTGGGCGTGCTTGCGGGCACTCCGCCGGTCTGGCTGGACGCCTGGCCGGACGAACCGCCGCCGGTCTTCGCCGATGCGGCGGCGCTGGCTGCCGCGCTGGCCGGGCACATGCTACGGGGCCGGCGCCGCAATGCCGAGCTGCGCGAAGCCCTGGTGGCGCTGCGCATCGAACATGAGGACAGCCGGCTGGCGATGGCGCGCTGGATGCGCAGCACCGGGCATGCCTGGCCGCAGGCGCCGCGCCTCGAACACGCCGACACCCCGGCAGGCGGCGCGCCGCTGGACCCCGGGCGCACCCGCCTGCGC
The DNA here is from genome assembly GCA_964244395.1 of uncultured Rhodovarius sp. Classification (GTDB taxonomy): domain Bacteria; phylum Pseudomonadota; class Alphaproteobacteria; order Acetobacterales; family Acetobacteraceae; genus Rhodovarius. The sequence continues at coordinate 5,343 of CAXTJY010000082.1, read as the reverse complement.
CGGGTCCTGGCGCTGGAGGTGGGGAATGTCAGCGCGCTGGCGCTGCATGTCGCCGAAACCGATTGCGGCCCGGGCAGCGCCCTGCGGCTCCGTCTGCTGGGCCAGGAAAGCCGGACCGTTCTGGGCGCCTGGGTGGTGCCCGGGGAGGTGCTGCGCGACGGCTGGCTGGCGCTGGATCTGCCGATGCCGGCGCCGCCGGTGCGGGAGACCGCCTCGGTGGAGATCGACATCGACCTGGCGCCAGGCGACCGGTTGGCGCTGGGCGCGCCGCCGGCGCTGCGGGTCTCGAAGACCGAGGGCATGGGGCGGTTCGTGCATGCCGCGCATTGGGATGGGCTGTCGCATGGGCTGACCCTGCCGCCCGGCGGCGCCTGGCTGGGCTTGCCCGCGCATATCTGGCACGGCGTGCCGCGGCGGCTGCTGCTGGCGCCGGGCGAGAGCCGGGAATTGCGGCTGCCGGCGCTGCCGGTGGCCGGGCTGGACCGGCTGGTGGCCCGGCTACGGTTGCTCGGCGGCAGCGCCATGCAGGCCGAGCTGCACGGCCCCGGCACCGGCACCGGTTGGCGGGACTTCACCCCTGACGGGGTGCTGGAGATGGCGCTGGACCTGCCGGTGGCCGCCGCGGCGGCGATGCCGCTGACGCTGGGGCTGCGGCAGCTCGGCCCGCTCAGTTGCGGGGTGGAGTGGCAGGAGCTGGCGGGGCTGCGCGCTGCCTGACGCTCAGAGCAGCCCGGCGGCGGCGAGACCGCGTAGCGTCGCGGCGCAGTGCATGGCCGATTCCATGCCGCCGTCGCGCAGTATGGCGCGTGCTTCGGCGAGGGGGACCACTACGGTCTCGATGGTTTCGCCTGGTTCGAGGGCTGGCTCCGCCACTTTGGTGCAGCCGGTGGCCAGGATGATGTGGCACCGGTTGGCGTTGCGGGCGGGGTCGGGCCAGAGGTGGCCGACGAAGGAGAGGGCGGCGGCGGCGTGGCCGGTTTCCTCCAGCAATTCGCGGCGGGCGGCCTGGGTCGCGTCGGCGTCGGTGGGGTCGATGACGCCACCGGGGATTTCGAGGATGAAGGCGCGGGCACCCTGGCGCCATTGCCGGATAGCGTCTCCGCGATCGCCTTGCCGATGCCGCG
>CAXTJY010000082.1:3545-4209 GCA_964244395.1 uncultured Rhodovarius sp. | reverse complement strand
GCCCTCGCCTTCGCGGTCGTCGTCATCGGTCACGACGACCATTTCGCCGGCGGCGGTGACGGGTACGATCAGCACCCAGTCCGGGAAGTCCAGGATCCACCAGGGATCGAGGGTGGTGCCGGCGGGGGTGCGGACGGCCTCGGCATCCAGCCGCAGCCATCGGTCGGCGACGACGGAGCGGGTGGACAAGGTCGTCCACCCCCCGGGGCAAGGGGGTGCCAACCGGTCCCGGTGACTCACCGCTTTCTCACAAAAAGAAAAGAAAGGGGGCTTGGGGGCGATTCATTTCCCCCATTCTACTCCGCAGCCAATTGCATGGCCGCGTATTCCTCCAGCGGCGCGCAGGTGCAGACCAAGTTCCTGTCGCCATACACGTTGTCCACCCGTTTCACCGGCGGCCAGTATTTATGCGCCCGCACAAAGGGCAGCGGGAAGGCGGCCTGTTCGCGGGTGTAGGGGTGGGTCCAGTCCTCGCTCAGCACTTCGTTGGCGGTGTGCGGGGCGTTCTTCAACACGTTGTCCGCCCGATCCGCGCGGCCCTGCTCGACGCTTCGGATCTCGGCGCGGATGGAGATCATCGCCTCGATGAAGCGGTCCAGCTCGCCCTTCGGTTCGCTCTCGGTCGGCTCCACCATCAGCGTGCCGCTGACCGGCCACGACATGG
>CAXTJY010000082.1:0-3535 GCA_964244395.1 uncultured Rhodovarius sp. | reverse complement strand
GAAGCCGTAATCCTGCAGCCGCTTGGCGATGTCCTCCACCAGCACGCCGCCGCCCTGCTGGAAGCCGCGGCAATCCAGGATGCACTCATGCGCCACCATGCCCGCGGCGCCGCGATACAGGATGGGGAAGTGGTCGCGCAGTCGCGCCGCGATGTAGTTGGCGTTCAGGATGGCGACCTGGGTCGCGCGGGTCAGCCCCACCGCGCCCATCATGCGGATATAAGCATAGCTGATGGGCAGGATGGCGGCGGAGCCGAAGGGCGCGGCGCTCACCGGGCCGAAACCGGTTTCCGGGCCGGCTTCCGCCAGCATCGGATGGTTCGGCAGATGCGGCGCCAGATGCGCGGCCACGCCGATCGGCCCCACCCCCGGCCCGCCGCCGCCATGCGGGATGCAGAAGGTCTTGTGCAGGTTGAGGTGGCAGACATCGGCGCCGATCCGCCCCGGTGAGGTGATGCCCACCTGCGCGTTCATGTTCGCACCGTCCATGTACACCTGCCCGCCAGCGGCATGGATGGCGGCGCAGATGTCCTGGATCGCCTCCTCGAACACGCCATGGGTGCTGGGGTAGGTGACCATCAGGGCCGAGAGACGGTCAGCGTACTGGCTCGCCTTGGCCTTGAGGTCGGCGACATCGATGTTGCCGTCCTTGTCGCAGCCGCAGACGACGACCTTCATGCCGGCCATGACTGCCGAGGCCGGATTGGTGCCGTGGGCGGAGCTGGGGATCAGGCAGATGTCGCGCTGGGTGTCGCCCCGCGAATGGTGCCAGGCGCGGATCGCCAGCAGCCCGGCATATTCCCCCTGGCTGCCGGCATTGGGCTGCAACGAGACGGCGGCGAAGCCGGTCACATCTGCCAGCCAGCTCTCCAGCGTGCGGATCATCTTGATATAACCCTGCGCCTGGTCGGCCGGCGCGAAGGGGTGGATGTTGGCGAAGCCGGGGAAGGTGACGGGGATCATCTCCGCCGTCGCATTCAGCTTCATGGTGCAGGAACCCAGCGCGATCATGCTGCGGTTCAGCGCCACGTCCTTGTCCTCCAGCCGCTTGATATAGCGCAGCATGGCGTGTTCGGAGTGGTGGCTCGAGAAGACCTCGGCGGTGAGGATGGGGGAGAGCCGTTCCAGCGCGTGCGGGATGCCGCCGTGCACCGCGCCGAGCGCGCCACCCAGGATGCCAGCGAGGGCAGCGAGTTCGTCGCGCGTCACCGTTTCGTCCAGTGCCACGGCGACGGCGCCGTCGAGGCGGCGCAGGTTGAAGCCGGCATCGAGTGCCGCGGCCATGATGGCGTCCGTGCGGTCGCCGGTCTCGAAGACGATGGTGTCGAAGAAGGCCTCGTGCCTTACGGGCAGCCTGGCCGCGCCGGCCAGCAGCCGCGCCTGCAGCGACACGCGCGACGCGATGCGCTTGACCCCCTCCGGCCCATGCCACACCGCATACATGCTGGCCATCACCGCCAGCAGCACCTGGGCGGTGCAGATGTTGGAGGTCGCCTTGTCGCGGCGGATGTGCTGTTCGCGCGTCTGCAGCGCCAGCCGGTAGGCCGGCCTTCCGTGCGAATCGACCGATTGGCCGACCAGCCGGCCAGGCATCAGCCGCGTCAGGCTCTCCGCCACCGCGAGATAGGCCGCGTGCGGTCCGCCGAAACCCATCGGCACGCCGAAGCGCTGCGAGGAGCCGATGACGATGTCCGCCCCCATCTCGCCCGGCGGAGTCAGCAGCACCAGCGACAGCGGGTCCGCGGCCACGATGGCCAGGGCGCCCACGCCGGTCGCGGCGGCGATCTCGCCGGTGAGGTCGCGCACTTCGCCGGTGGTGCCGGGGTATTGCAGCAGCACGGCGAAGGGCTTTTCCGTCGCGATCATCGCCGTGAGCTGCGCCACGGGGGTAATCAGCAGCGTGATGCCGATGGGCTCGGCGCGCACCCGCACCACGGCCAGCGTTTGCGGATGGATGTCGGCCGCCACCACCAGCGTGGTGGATTTGCCCTTATGCGCCGCCAAAGCCATGGCCATTGCCTCGGCCGCCGCAGTGGCCTCGTCCAGCAGGCTCGCATTGGCCACCGGCAGGCCGGTCAGGCTCGTCACCATGGTCTGGAAGTTGACCAGCGCCTCCAGCCGCCCCTGCGCGATCTCGGCCTGGTAGGGGGTGTAGGCGGTGTACCAACCTGGATTCTCCAGGATGTTCCGCAGGATGACAGGAGGCGTGTAGGTGCCGTGGTAACCCAGGCCAATCAGGCTTTTCATCTGCCGATTGGCCTCGCTCAGCGTGCGCAGCTCGGCGATGGCCTCGGCCTCGTTCACCGGGGCCGGCAGGGTGGCCAGCTCGCTCTCGCGGATGGCGGCGGGGACCGTGCGGGCGGTCAGTTCTTCCAGGCTGCTCGCGCCCACCACGCGCAGCATGGCGGCGATATCGGCGTCAGTGGGGGCGACGTGGCGGCGGATGAATTCGCCGTGGTCTTCGAGCTCGGTCAGGGCGTCCAGCATCACAGCGCCTCCACGAAGCGGGCATAGGCGCTTTCGTCCATCAGATCGTCGGGCAGGGCACCGGCGGGCTCGATGCGGAAGAACCAGCCTTCACCCGTCGGCTCGCTGTTGATCAGCGCCGGGTTGTCCACCAGGGCAGAATTGATCTCGACGACCCGCCCCGCGATGGGGGCGTACACGTCAGACGCCGCCTTGACGCTTTCGACGACGGCGATGGCTTCGCCCACCGTGACCTCGCGGCCGATCTCCGGCAGGTCCACGAAAACGACGTCACCCAGTGCATTCTGCGCGTGGTCGGTGATGCCGATGGTGGCGGTGCCGCCTTCCAGCCGCACCCATTCATGGTCCTTGGAGAATTTCACGTCGGTCATGCGTGGGCCTTTCGAGAAGTGCGAGCCGCGTCAGCGGGCATAGCGATGGGGGTGGAAGGGGAGGGGGGCCACACGGGCGGGGATTGCCTTGCCGCGCACCATGAGGTCGAGGGCGGTGCCCTCGGCGGCGTGCCCGCGGGCGACGTAGCCCATGGCGACGGGGCCGTTCACCGAGGGGCCGAAGCCGCCGGAGGTCACTTCGCCGATGGCCGCACCGCTGCCCTGAATTTCGGTGTGGCCGCGCGCCGGCTGCCGGCCCGCGGGCTGAATGCCGACGCGCAGGCGCGTCACCCCGTGGTCGAGCTGGTCGCGGATGAGGGCGGCGCCCGGAAAGTTCCATTCCATGCGGCGGCGCTTGCCGATGGACCAGACCAGATTGGCCTCGACCGGCGTGGTCGTCTCGTCGATGTCGTTGCCGTAGAGGCAAAGGCCGGCTTCCAGCCGCAGCGAATCCCGGGCGCCGAGCCCGGCGGGTATGACCCCGGGGAGGGCCAGCAGGCGACGGGCGAAGGCCTCGGCGTCCTCCGCCGGGACGGAAATTTCCACCCCATCCTCGCCGGTGTAGCCGGAGCGTGAGATGATCAGCCCGTCGCCGGCCCACACGCCCATGAACTTCAGCGCGGCGACGTCCGGCAGAATGGTGGCCAGCGCCGCCACCGCCTGAGGGCCCTGCAGGG
>CAXTJY010000081.1:1591-10606 GCA_964244395.1 uncultured Rhodovarius sp. | reverse complement strand
TGGCTCAGCCCCAACGCCGCGATGCCTTCCAGCAGCGGCGCCACATCGGCGACGTCGTTGATGATGAGGTTCTGCCAGACGGTCAGGCGGATTTCGCCGGAGCCATGCTTGTCCGCCAGCGCCGCCAGGCCGCGCATTTGCGCCACCGTCAGCCGCCCCAGCGGCGTCACCACACCGACATAGGACAGGCCGGCCTGCTTCTGCTGGTGCACGCCGACATGGCCGTGCTTGCTGCCGAAAGGCGCCAGCTTCAGCCCCTCCGGCCGCGGCAGCTTGCCGAACAGAACCTCCACCTCGGCCAGGAACTTGTCGAAGCCCCAGCGGTCCAGCAGGTATTTCAGCCGCGCCTTCTTCCGGTCGGTCCGGTCGCCATGCGCGATGAACACCCGCAGGATCGCGTCGCACAGCTTCACCACGTCGCGCGGCTCCACTGCCACGCCGGTCTGCCGGGCAAAGTCCATGTGGCCGGTGATGCCACCCAGGCCCAGCGCGTACATCAGGGTGCCGTCGGCTGCCCGGGCCGCGCGCAGGGAGATGTCGTTGGTCTCCTCCAGCACCGCCACGTCGCCGCCGCCATCGAGCGAGATGTTGAATTTGCGCGGCAGGCCGAACAGGTCGCGCGTCGTCAGGATGTGGTGGTGCAAAGCGCGCACCTGCGGCCGGGTGTCGATCCACTCCGCGTGGTCGACGCCCACCGTCGGGCTGGCGGTGATGTTGCGGATGTTGTCCGCCCCCGTACCGCGCGGCAGCATGCCGATCTCACCCAGCCGCATGACGACCTGCGGGCCGTTGGCCGCGGCGATCTCGCGGATCTGCAGATTGGCGCGGGTGGTGATGTCCAGGTAGCCGCCGCCCAGCTCCTCGGCGATGTCGGCCGCGCCACGTGCCTGATAGCTGGTGAGGATGCCGCCCGGAATTCGCAGCCGCGTCATGAAGGAATTCTGCGCCGGGGCGACGAAAAACAGCCCGTGATACTTCGTCATCAGCACATCGACGCCCTTGGGGAACGCGCCGGCATCGGCCCGCGCCGTCAGCTCGTCCCAGCGGTCCAGCGGGTGCTTGTCGCGCTTGGCCTGCTCCTCCGGCGTCAGCTTTCCGCCTCCGGAGATGGTCGAGTCCTGCGCGGCGCGCAACGCGTCGGGCGGCGCGCCGCCACCGCCGGCATTGGGACGTGGCTGCCGAGCATCGACGCCCGCCACGAAGCCCTTGAGATATTCCTGCTGCTCGGAAGAAAAGCTCACGCCGCCTGCTCCATGAATTGCGGGCCGAAAGGCAGTTCGCCGCGTGCCTTGCCCAGGGGCGCGGCGCGGGTGATCAGGTCGAAATAGAAGCCGCTATCCGCCGTGTCGCCGTACAGCACGGCGCCGACCAGCCGGTCGTGCTTCAGCACCAGCCGGCGATAGCAATCCTCGCCTTCGTCATGCAGCGTCATCACCTCGGCATCCGCCGCCGCGATGTCGCCGGCGGACCAGACGTTGGTGCCGCTGACCTTCAGCGCTGCGGAATCGGCCCTCGCGCTCCACCCATCGCCCACGCCGGCCAGGGCGGCCGCTGCTGCCTCCGCCTGCTCCAGGGCGGGCGCCACCAGGCCCACGCATTGCCCGCCGATCTCGGCGCATTCGCCGATCGCCTGGATGGCTGGGTCGGAGGTGAACAGGCCGCCATCGACCTGAATGCCGCGGCCCACCGCAAGCCCGGCATCGCGCGCCAGGGCGACATTGGGGCGGATGCCCACCGCCATCACCACCAGCCGCGCCGGCAGCAGCCGGCCATCGCTCAGCCGAACGCCCTGGACATGGCCGTCGCCCTCCAGCGCCACGGTGCTGGCAGGCATGGCGAAGCGGATGCCGCGGCCGCCCATGCGCGCGGCCAGCATGGCGCCGGCGCGGGCATCGAGCTGGCGCTCCATCGGCCAGCCCACCGCATGCACCACCGTCACCTTCATGCCGCGCGCGGTCAGCCCGGCGGCGGCCTCAAGCCCCAGCAGCCCGCCGCCGATCACCACCGCCTGGCCGCGGCCCTCGGCGGCGCGCATCATGGCGCGGACGTCGCCCAGGTCGCGATAGCCGACGACGCCGGGCAGGTCGGCACCCGGCAGCGGCAGGCGCACCGCCTGGCTGCCCAGCGCCAGCATCAGATGGTCGTAGGGCATGCTCTCGCCCGTTGCGGTGACGACCTGCTTCGCCGCCCGGTCGATCGTGGCGATGCGCGTGGCCGGCCGGTAGGCTATGCCTGCGCTGCGCAGCGCGCTTGCGCTGTGGGTCAGCAGCGCCGGCACCTCGATGTCGCCAGCCAATAGCTTAGAGAGCGCCACCCGGTCATAGGGCAGTGCCGCCTCGGCGCCGGCCAGCGTCACCGCCGCGGCCGGCATGCGAGCCGCCGCCCGCATGGCCGCGCGGGTGCCGGCGGGGCCGGCCCCCACCACCAGCACGCGCGGCCCGTCACGCATTGCCGATGGTGACATCTCAGGCCGCCTGCAGCGCCGGGTTGGCGTGCCGGGCGTGCAGGAACTCCAGCACCGCGGCGCGGGCGTTGAGGAAGCGCGCATCGGTCGCCAGCGCCAGCCGGTCACGTGGGCGGGGCAGATCGACTTCCAGGATTTCGCCCACCGTCGCGTTCGGCCCGTTGGTCAGCATCACGATGCGGTCGGACAGCAGCACCGCCTCGTCCACGTCATGGGTGATCATCATCACGGTGGTGCCGAGCTCGGCATGGATGGCCATCACCTGGTCCTGCAGGTGGGCGCGGGTCAGCGCGTCCAGCGCGCCGAACGGCTCGTCCAGCAGCAGCACCTTGGGCTTCATCGACAACGCGCGGGCGATGCCGATGCGCTGCTTCATGCCGCCCGAGATCTCGTTCGGCCGCTTGTCCTTGGCGGCGACCATGCGCACCAGCGCGAGCTGCTGCATCACCCAGTCGTGACGCTCGGCCCGATTCATCGTCTTCGAGAGGGTCTGGTCGACGGCCAGCTTGATGTTTTCGTAGCAGGTCAGCCAGGGCAGCAGGCTGTGGTTCTGAAACACCACGGCGCGGTCGGGGCCGGGGCCGCTGACCTCGCGGCCATCCAACAGAACGCCCCCCAGCGTGGCCGGCAGCAGCCCGGCGACGACGTTCAGCATGGTGGATTTGCCGCAGCCGCTATGGCCGATGACGGCGACGTATTCGCCCTTGGCGATGCGCAGCTCGACATCGTGCAGCACGGGCACCGGGGCCTTCGGAAAGGCCACGGTCAGGCGGGAGATTTCCAGGAAAGAAGACATGATGGCGCTCCTCAGCTTGCTTGCGTGCCGCGGGTGACGAGATGGCCGGCGAAGGCCACGACCCGGTCGAGCGCGAAGCCGACGAGGCCGACATAGATCAGTGCCACGATGATGTCGGACAGGTTGGAGCTGTTCCACGCGTCCCAGATGAAGAAGCCGATGCCGACGCCGCCGACCAGCATTTCGGCCGCGATGATTGCCAGCCAGGACAAGCCGATGCCGATGCGCAGGCCGGTGAAGATGTAGGGCGCGGCCGCCGGCAGCACGATCTTCCAGAAGAAGGCCGGCCCGCGCAGGCGGATGACGGCGGCGACGTTGCGGTAGTCCTGCGGCACGTTGCGCACGCCGACCGCGGTATTGATGATCACCGGCCAGACGGCGGTGATGAAGATGACGAAGATCGCGCTGGGCTGCGCCTCGCGGAAGGCGGCCAGGCTCAGCGGCAGCCAGGCCAGCGGCGGCACGGTGCGCAGCACCTGAAAGATCGGGTCCAGCCCGCGCATGGCGAACTGGCTGGTGCCGATCAGCAGCCCGGTCAGGATGCCGATGGTGGCGGACAGGAAGAAGCCCACCGCCACCCGCTGCAGGCTGGCCAGCAGGTGCCAGAACAGCCCCTTGTCGAGACCACCGCGGTCATAGAACGGGTCGGTGATCAGGTCGTAGCTCTGCGCCCAGACGGTGGTGGGCGAGGGCAGCGCAGCGCCGGGCTGGCTGCCGAAGAACTGCCAGATCGCCAGGAAGGCAGCCAGCACGACAAGCGGCGGCACGATCTGCTGCGCCAGCTCGGCGAGCTTGTTGATTTGCGGCAGGGCGCGCACGGGGCGCGCGGCCGGCAGCACCGGGGTGGCGGTTTCGGCCGGCAGGATCACCGGCTTGGTGGCGACGTTCATGGCTTCAGGCTCCGGGGCTGCGCTTGATGGCAAGGGAGGCGAGGTAGGCGGCGGGGTTGGCCGGGTCGAAGACCTTGCCGTCGAAGAAGGTTTCCGGCCCGCGCGAGGTCCCGCCAGGCATGTCGGAGGCGGCGACGCCGGCACGGGCCGCGGCGGCGCGCCAGATGCCTTCCTTGTTCACCGCGGCCACCAGGGCGCGGGTGTCGGTGTCCGGCGGGATCACGCCCCAGCGAATGTCCTCGGTCAGGAACCACAGATCGTGGCTCTGGAACGGGTAGCTGGCGTGGTCGCGCCAGAACTTCATGGCGATGTCGGAATTCGTCACCGTGCGGCCATCGCCGTAGTCGATGATGCCCTGCATGCGCGGCGGCGAGGCGGCGATCTTGCGGCCTTCGCCATAGTCCACGTCGCCCTTCGAGCGCGGCAGGATGTCGGCCGGCGGCACGTTGAACCAAGCGCGGCGGCCGAGGATGGCGGCAAGCTCCGGCCGGTTCGCCGGCACGTCGCACCACTGCGCCGCCTCGATCACGGCGGCGGTCAGCGCCTCGGTCGCGCGGGGGTTCTGCGCCACGAAATCGGCGCGGAGCGCGAAGCACTTTTCCGGATGGTCCTTCCAGATCTCGCCGGTGACGCAGGCGCTGTAGCCGAGCCGTTGGTTGATGAGCTGCGCATTCCAGGGCTCGCCCACGCAGAAGGCGTCCATGGTGCCGACGCGCATGTTGGCGACCATCTGCGGCGGCGGGACCACGATGGTGGAGACGTCGCGGTCCGGGTCGATGCCGGCGGCCGCCATCCAGTAGCGGATCCAGAGGTCGTGGGTGCCGCCACGGAATGTCATGGCGATCTTGCTGTCGGCGTTGAGCGCGCGGCGCAGCGGCGTCGCATCGAGCTTGGCGCCCAGCGCCTTGTGCTTCTCCGCCACCGAAATGGCCTGGCCGTTGGTGTTGAGGCGCGCCAGGATGGCCATCGGCACGGCCTGGTTGTTCTGCACGATGCGCCCGGTGTGGATCAGGTAGGCCATCGGCGTCAGCAGATGCGCGCCGTCGATCCCGCCCGAGCCACCGCCCAGCACCATGTTGTCGCGCGTGGCGCCCCAGCTGGCCTGCTTGTCGACTTCGACATCGGGCATGCCATGCTTGGCGAAGAAGCCTTTTTCCTTGGCGACGATCAGCGGCGCGGCGTCGGTCAGCGCTATGTAGCCGAGCTTGGCGCGGCGCACCTCCGGTGTTGTGGAACCCTGGGCGAACACGCCACGAGGGGCCGCGGCCAGGGTTGCGGCGGTGGAAAGGATGGCGCGGCGGTTCATGCGGGTTGCTCCAGTAAGGCGAGGACAGGTTCGGGTTCGTTCAGCCGACGCGCGGCGGCATGCCACAGCATCGAATTCCAGGGCGCCAGCAGGGCGCTCTGATCGGCATCGGCGGGAAGGTGGCCCCAGCGCTGCATCTGACGCAGCCACCAGGCCGCTTCATCGGCACGCGGGAAGGTGGCGGCACGGAATTGCATCGGCCGGGCGCGGGCGACCCGGCCGTCGAAGATCGCCGCCACCGTCTCCAGCGCCAGATGCGGAAAGGCGCGCTGGTGCAGGATGCGGACGGCTTCGTCCTGGTTTGTGGGGTCATCGAGCCAGCGCGCGGCAGCAAGCACGGCGGCGGTAACCGGCACGGCGACCTCCACATTGTTCCGCGCCCAGCCGGCGCCGAAGGCCAGCAGCTTCTCGGGGTGGTCGGGCCAGATGTCGCCGGTGCCCAGCACGATCCGCCCAGCGCCCAGCGCCTCGGCGTGGCTGCCCCAGGGTTCGCCGGCGCAAAAGCCATCGATGCTGCCCTGCGCCAGCTGCGCGGCAACCTGGGGCGGCGGGATGACGGTCAGCCTGACGTCCCGGTCCGGGTCCAGCCCCGCCGCGGCCAGCCAGTGCCGCAGCAGATAGTTGTGCGAGGAGAAGGCATAGACCACGGCCAGGGTGGCGCCGCGCAGCGCGCCGGCGCCCTCCGCCTGCACCGCCTCGGCCAGGGCCGGCTTCAGCGTCAGGGTATTGCCGTTGCGGCCGAGGCCGCAGGCCACCGAGATGTCGGCCTGCACCCCGCCCAGCCCGGCGCCCAATGCGATGGCCATCGGCCCGAGCAGATGCGCTCCGTCCAGCATGCCGAAGGCCAGCTTGTCGCGCAGCGTCGCCCAGCCTGGCTCGGCGCTGAGCGCCACATTGAGGCCGAGAGCCTCGAACAGCCCCAGCGCCTCGGCCACCAACAACGGCGCTGCGTCGGCCAGCGGCACGAAGCCCAGGCGGATGACGCGCGCGGCATGCCGGCGCTCGGCGCGCGGCTGCGGCAGGATGGTGCTGTCTGGCACTGGGCGGCTTTCGGCGCGCTGGGGATGCGCAGTCGGCGGGCCGCCATTGACCGCTGGAAGGGGAATGGAGTTGGCCCCGCGCCATTGCGGGCTCCAGTGGCCGCTTAAAAGCACGGCAGATCAGGCGAGCACATCCGAAAATGTCTCATGAGGAAGCTTTTCGGCGAGCGTCAGGCGCAATCTGCCCGCAAGACTGGCATGTGCCTAGATTTTTGACAGAACTGCTGTCGCAATATCGAGCAGCTTCATCCCCTTTTCCATCGCCATCCGCTGCAGGCGCTTATGCGCCTCGGGCTCCGTCAACCGGGCCTCGCGCATCAGCCGCAGCTTGGCCCGCTCAACCGTCTCCCGCTGCGCCAGGCTGTTGCGGGCGCGGTTCAGTTCGGTGCGAAGGCTTTGATAGGCCTTGAACTGCAGGCTGGCGACTTCAAGCACGGGCCGCACTCGGGCGGGCGACAGGCCTTCCACCACATAAGTGACCACCCCGGCATCCAGCGCCGCCGCGATCTGCTCCGGGGCCGCTTTTTCGGCGAACAGCACGACCGGCCGCGGCTCTTCGCGGTTCAGCGCACGCATGGATTCCAGGGCGTCGCGCGACGGGTCGTCGATGTCGCACACGATGATCTCGGCGTGGCTTTCCCGCACCAGCTCGGTCAGCCGAGCGGCGTCCCTGGCAACGGCCACGACCTCACAGCCGGCCGCCTCCAGCCCACGGCGTACCTCGGCCGCCCGCTCTGGCACGGCATCGACAAGAAGAACTCGCAGTCACGCCTCCCGGGCCTGATGTTCGGCCGGTGGCTGGCTTTTCCCTGATTCTAGATATCGCAGCGCGGCATCGGGCTGTGAAGGGAATTCAGGCCTCGACCTGCTCCACGGCCAACACTTCGGGGACGTAATGCCGCAACATGTTCTCCACCCCATGCTTGAGCGTGGCGCGGGAAGAGGGGCAACCCGAACAGGCGCCCTGCATGCGCAGCTTCACCACCCCGTCGCGGAAGCCGCGGAAGACGATGTCGCCGCCATCGCCGGCCACCGCCGGGCGTACCCGGGTGTCGAGCAGATCCTTGATGGTGGCGACGATCTCGGCATCCGCCGGATCGGTGTCCTCGGCCTCCAGATCGTCGTCGCCTTCCAGCACCGGCAGGCCGGCGACGTAATGCGCCATCACGGCGGACAGCACGGCAGGGCGCAAGGTGAGCCAATCCGCCGCGTCGGCCTTGGTGACGGTGACGAACTCGCCGCCCAGGAACACGCGGGCCACGCCATCCAGCGCGAAGATGCGGGTCGCCAGCGGGCTGCGCACCGCCGCCTCGGCGCTGATGAAGTCGGCTGTGCCGCGTTCGCCCATCACATCCCTGCCCGGCAGGAACTTGAGGGTGGCGGGGTTGGGGGTGCCTTCAGTCTCGATGAACATGTCGGTTTCCAGATTGCCTGTGAGACATGGAGCCTTGCGACAAAACCGCAAGGTTGACCACGGGGTGCGCGCGCCTATCGGCACATGGCGCGCCCTGTCACCCCCCCCCCCCGAGCCGAACCCCGTAAAACCCGCGAGCGAGGCAAACGGGAAAGGACAGGTCATGTTTCAAAGCAGTGTTTCCAGGCGCAGGGTCGCAATGGTGAGCGTCTATGCCGGATTGGGCGCGGTCGCGGCGCAGGCTGCTCCAAAGCTGGTTGCGACCGATGCAGATGCGTTGTGCCAGGCCGAGGCGGAGCGCCTGCGCGGCAGGTCGTCGCCGCTGACCAGCCTTGTCGGGCCCAATGAAGACTACTGGATGGTGGCCGCCGTGATCCCCGAAGCGGAGTTGAACGAAACCACCCAGGCCATCACCAGCTTCGCGCTGAACCATGCCTTCACCGCCAGCGGGCTGCCCGCGGTGGGCGGCATGCTGATGTTGTTCTCGACCCGCGTGCAGACCTGGCTGCATGGCGGGGTGGCAATTCGCGGCTCCCTTTATGTCAATGCTCATGGGGTCATCTTCATTCCCGGGCTGGAAGCCAGGTGGATGTACAACGACAGCATCTACATCCATGTCCCGAAGCGGGAGATCACCCGGGCCGTGGCGACGCGGTCCGGATGGGAAATGACGCTGTGGCCGATGGGCGACAACGTGCGGGTCCATGGTCGTGGCGGATTTCTGGCACTCCAGGCCCTCAGCCCCTATGAGATCGTCGGCGCGGTGAATGGGTTGGCGCCTCGCCGGTAGGTTTCGATATGCGGATGGGCAGCGGGCAGAGGGGTCGCGCGTGCGGCTCAGGTTACCCGCTCCAGCTCCTCCGCCGAGAGCCCGGCCGGCACGATGGTCAACGGCACCCGCAGCCGTGAGGCGTGACGACCCGCCAGCGCGCTGATCAGCGGCCCTGGCCCGCTGCCGCCGGGGGCAGCGGCCAATACCAGGATGGAGATCTGTTGCTCCTCCTCCAGCAGCGCCAGGAGTTCCTCCCGCGGGTCGCCCTCGCGGATCAGCAGCAACGGCAGCCCGCCGGTCAGTTCGGTCACCTGGGCCGCCAGGCCGCTGAGC
>CAXTJY010000081.1:0-1581 GCA_964244395.1 uncultured Rhodovarius sp. | reverse complement strand
CTCGTCCCGCCGCTCCTGCGCCAGCAGCGCGCCGACGCCGGCCCATTCGGTCTGGCCGGCCGGTTCCAGCACCCGCAGCAGGGCCACCCTGCCGCCGGATTTCTTCGCCCGCAGGCAGGCGTATTTGAGTGCCACCGCGCGTTCAGGGCTGTCATCCACCACCACCAGGAAGACGCGGTTCCGGCGGGCCTCGTTCTCGGGCATCAGCTCCTCCGGAAGATCACGCTGCCCAGCCAGCCGGCCAGGGCAGCCAGCAGCACGCAGATGACACCGTAGAGCAACGGCGTTTCGCGTGAAACATCGGCGATGGTGGCGGCGGTGCCGACGCGCTCGACCACGAAGCGCAGCGCCTGCTGCGCCGTCACCCGCCGGCTTTCCACCAGCAGCACCTGCACCTGGAACGCGCCGGCCGGAATGGTGGCAGGCAACGGGATGCGGGAATGGAACAGCCGGTTGGCGGAGATTTCCACCGGCGCCGCATCCTCCTGCCACAGCCCGGCCTCCTGCCGCAGCGCCAGCAGGGCGGCGCGGAACTGTGGCGCGCGGGCGCCGGTGCTGGTCAGCGGCAGCATGTCCAGCCCCAGGCTGTATTGCCGGCGCAGCGCCTCGGGCAACAGCCGCCAGGCCGGCAGGGTGCCGGCCACGGCGTAAAAGCCCGGCACTCGGCTGAACCGGGCGGCGGGGCCGTTGAACCATAGCCCCACCACGCGGACCTTGCGGCGGATGGTGAGCGGCTGGTCCGGCCCCGTGGTGACGATCAGGATTTCGGCGCCGCCGGGGCCGATGGGCTGGGCGGTGCTGCCGAAGACCAGGATGGAGCTGCCATCGAAGATGGTGGTGACCTCGATCCGGTCGGTGCTGAGCCGGGCCACCAACGGCGCCTCGGTCTGCGCCCAGGCAGGCCCCACAAGCAGCAGCCACAGCCAAAGCCCGCGCATCAGCCGGCGCCCAGGGTGAAAATGCGATCCGGCGTTTCGATCAGCCGCCACAGCAGCATGCCGGCCACGCTGAGCACCAGCAGCCCCAGCAGGGCGCGCGTTTCCTCGCCACGCAGCTTGGTGCCCATCTGCGCGCCGAACTGCGCGCCGGACACGCCGCCCAGCAGCAGCATCAGGGTCAGCACGATGTCGACGCTGCCGAGCTGCCAGGCCGACATGACGGTAACCGCCGCGGTGACGCACACCACCTGGAACAGAGACGTACCGATGACCACGGAGGTGGGAATGCCCAGCAGGTAGATCATCGCCGGCACCAGCATGAAGCCGCCGCCGACGCCCATCACCGCCGAGAGCACGCCGATCCCCGCACCCACCAGCAGCGGCGGGATCACGGAGATGAACAGCCGCGACTTGCGGAACCGAATCTTGAACGGCAGGCCGTGCATCCAGAAATGCTGGTGCAGCCGGGCCGGGGCGGCGGTACGGCGCCGGCGCATGGCGCGCACGCTTTCCATCACCATCAGCATGCCCACGCTGCCCAGCACGACGACGTAGAAGATGGCCACCACCGCATCCACCAGCCCGACACCGCGCAGAAAAGCGAAGAGCTGGATGCCGAGCACGCTGCCCAGCAGGCCGCCCG
>CAXTJY010000080.1:8286-10616 GCA_964244395.1 uncultured Rhodovarius sp. | reverse complement strand
TCAATTCGGGGCCTCGCCGCGCGACCGCCGCGAGCAGCGCGTCGAGCTGCGACGGGAGCGCGATCGCGGCCATCCCGTCGGGCAGGAGCACGAACGATCGCGTGGTGCCGTAGCGCCGCATCGTGGTCACCTGCGCGCCGTCTCGATCGCTCCAGATCGAGCGAACGGCCGCGTCTCCGCTCGCGTAGAGCGCGACGCCGCCGTCGGGCGGTGACACCGGCGAAGGCGCCCTGCCCCGATCGCTCGCGGCCATCGCTTCGATCGTGCGACGGAGCGTCGCCTCGTGGCCCGCACGCAGGCTCGCCTGGAGGCGGAAGAGATCGAGCACCTGACCAACCGCTGCCGCGCCGCCCTGGCGGCGTAGCGGCCGAACCGGCGGCCTTCGGGCCTCCGGGGGTCGTCCCACCGATGGGTGGGGCGCGCACAGCCAGCGCTTCTGGCGAAACCCCCCGACTGGCCCCGACCGATGTCGCGCCGCAGCCCCCGCTGCGCGCCCGGTCGGGGCAACCCGGTCAGCCGCTCCATCATGGGGCGGCGCGCCCAGTCCCGCCGCTTGCGGGACGAAGACCCCGTCGCGTTCCCCGCGCTCCCCCGCCCGAATGGAATCGCGGCGGGGTCTTCCGTTTGGAGCCCAGCATGGCCCGAGGCAAGCGCCTACCCCCCGCCCGCAGGACCCCGGCCAGCCCGGTGATCCAGCAGGCCTATCTGGTCGACATCGGCGGCTACCCGGCTGCCGTGACGATCACCGGCCAGCGGCTGCACGAGAATGGCTGGGAGGAACGAGAGTTGATCTGCCGGCGCGCCTCAACCGAGGCCGCCCGCCGGATCCTCGACCGCCTGGTCGTGCAGACCTGACCCGAACCACCTCGTCGGCGCGACCGAGGGGTGGCGTCGCAGACCCACCTATGCGGCCCGTCGAGGGAGGTGGAAATGGAACCCATCGTGACCATCACGACGATCCCCATGGACCTGGCATACCGCCATGTCCCGAACGAAGAGATCCGCGACGCCTGCCTGCAGGGTGCCGGCCACCTGGCCATCATGACCCACACGGGCCGGCTGCGGATTCTCACTACCTGCAGGAACGCCCTGCATGGCTTCTCGGCGGATCTCTCGGTCTCGGCCGGGGATCTGCGCGAGCGGAGTAACCTGTACGCAGCCATGGTCCGGGCCAAGCATGACCCCGACCAGTTCCTGCTGCGCCTCCGGGCGTTCTGCCTGGCCTGGATTTGACGACCCCGCCCGGACCCTTCCGGGCGGGCCTCAGCCCCGCCATACCGGTGGGGCGCGTTCAGCCCGCGGCAGCGCGGGCGAAGAGGATACACGATGCAAAACGAGTTCGAGGCCAAGGAGGCCTTGCTGGCAGAGGCTTTGGCGTTCCGCCCCGAATGCTTCGGCGGGATGTACGAGCCGCTGGATGGCGGCGACATGGTTGAATGGTTTTCTGCTTGGCGTGACCGCGTGAACGCCCTAACGCCGCTGCCTGGCAAGCCGGCCATCGAGTGGCCGGTCCGCGGCATGCTGGATTGCAGCACGGCCCATATCACCGAGCAGGATGACCAACGCCTCACCGAGATGGCGGCCAGCGCCGGCGGCCCGGTCCATGACATGGGCCCGGGCTACCTGGTCCACGTCTTCCAGCTCGATGACAGCCCGGATCGGTTCGAGGGCCTCAGCGCGGCCTTCCACGACGTCGTCCGGCACGCGCGCGAGCGTGGCTGCGACTTCGTCCTGCTGGACCCCGATGGCGCCCACATCGACGACCTGGATACCTTCGACTGGTAAGACGACAGCCCCGCCGGCTCACCCCGGCGGGGCGTTCTTCGTTCTGGACTTCTTATGGTTTCGCATGTATAATCCTGCGTATAGGAAGCCAGAGCTGGCAGCAGCTCCCCATAACCTACCCATCTACATTCGGGTCGAGCATGGCGCCACCGGCTGCCGAGCCCCAGTTGGGCCCGGTGACTGCCCCGCACCAACGCGCGGGGAGAACCAGCGCTTCCAGAGAGACGGGCAACCCCGCATCCGGCCAAGCCGGCAGACCTGCATGAAGCCCGAATAGAACCCCGCCCTGGTCGGCGGGTGACGCTCCCGACGTGACGACGAAAGCCCCCGCGGCCCCGAAAGGGATGCCGCGGGGCTTTCTGCGTTCAGACGTCGTCGTCCAGCAGCTGACCGAGCAGGACGCGGCCGCGGATCACGAACTGGTCGCCCTCCTGTTCCCAGGCCCGGCCGTCGTAAGGCCACGGAACGATCGGCACGCGGGTAGAGAAGCGTTGATCGGTGGACGTGAAGACCAGCTCCGCCCCGTTTTTCCGGACGCCATCAAC
>CAXTJY010000080.1:0-8276 GCA_964244395.1 uncultured Rhodovarius sp. | reverse complement strand
GATGGCGCAGGCGGATATGCGCCAGCACATCGCCAACCTGCCGGATCGTGACCTCGAAATTGCCGCCGCGGGTGCGCTGCACTAAGACCCGGTCGCCCTCCAGGATCCCGCGCTTTCCCAGCGTCCCGAAGCCCTGGACGCCCACCAGGGATTTGGCCCTGTAGACCTTATTGGCATGCTCGTCGGCGATCCACACGGCCTCGTCGATCTGCAGGCCGGGGAGGATCGGCAATTTCCCCGTCGGGGCGCCCGGCACTTCGTATGTGGAACGCCACTGGCCGCTGCCGGCATGGACCTTGGCCAATATGACATCAGCCTGGCGCGCCTGAGTGGGCGATTCGCCGAAGACCTCTGAGACGCTCGCCCCGGCCGCCTTGGCCAACCGCTCCATCGTGCTCATTGACATCGAAGCGCTGTGTTTGTTGAGAAGGTTGTAGATCGGATTGGGCGACACGCCTGCGAGCTTCGCCCATTTGGCGGGCGTCAGGTCTCGCGAAGTCATGAAGGTCTGGATCGAGCGGCGGCGCGCCCAGGCCCGCCGTTCCTTCAGGTAAGGCGCTTTCTCGTCTCTCTCCGGTGGAGGTGCCTCAGAATCTTGCGTGGACGGGAGGACTTCTTTCATGACAAACACATCCCTATGTGGTTTTCACCTTTTCCAGGGCTGCGCCCATCATGACGACGACGACCGACCTCCTGACGCGCCTCGAAGATGAGGCCCGGTCTCGGGGGCTCACGAAAAACGAACTGGCCGGGCAAGCACACCTCCACCCCAATACCCTGCGAGGCTTCGCGCCGTCGCGCCCCAGGCAGCGCGCCTGGAACCCGACGATATCGACCCTGCAGGCCCTCGAGCGCGTCCTTCTGCCGAGTCGTCAGGAAGGGCCGCGAACCACTGGTTAGGACATAATCTGGTGAGGCGTCCACACCGAAAAAGGTCGGCCGGTGTAGCGTCGGCCATAGGTGCCCCGGGCAAGCGGACCATGAGCCATGAGGAGAGTGAGCTCCAGCAGGCCATGGTGACGCTCTACCGCAGATGCGCGGCGCCCGGCCGCTCCGTGCTGTTCAGCGTGCCGAATGGTGCCGACCTGGCTGGTAACCCAGGAATTCTGATCGGTGAAGGTCTGCTGGAGGGCGTCTCCGACCTTGTCCTGCTGGTGCCGGCCAGGTCCGGCATACCTGGTGCGCCGGGCGAAGCCTGGCTGCCCGAGGTAAAACTGCCCAAGCGGACGACGTGGGGCCCGGGGGGCGTCGTCGTAAAACCCCAGACCCGTCAATCAGAGAGCCAGAAGGCCTTTGAGGCCGGGGTTGCTGCTCTGGGGTTCCAGTATCGGGTCATCCGCAGCCTGGAGGACTTCGTGGCCTTCTGCGACGAAGCCGGCGTCGTCTGGCGCAGCCGACCGATCCTGGCCCCAGCCAGCCGGCAACCCGAGCATGACGTCAGCCGAGACGCCCAGCAGCAGGCATAGAGCCTTCAGCTGCGCTGCGGACGGGACCGTCAGGCCCTTCTCGATCTTCCCCATCGCGACGCCGCTGATGCCGAGCTCGCATCCGAGATCCACCTGCGACAGGTGCGCGGCGGTCCGGCGCACCCTGATCTGGGCGCCCAGTTCAGGCCAGGGACTGCGGCTCCTCATGCCATGACTCCTTCGGGTTTCTTCTCCGGCAGTGCCGCCGTGAGGCTATTTTCGTAACGCCGCAATGCGGCCGAATACGCTTCGCGATTTGAAAATCCATCGACTCCGGCTTGGATCTTCGCGATCGGCGCCACCATCCGCAGGACCTTCCCGAGCAGCGCCATGTCCTGGCAGTCGTCGAAGATCTTGAACCAGCCCTCCCGGGCGGCGTTGCCGGTGGCCCGCCAGGCGTCCTGGAGGTCCAGTCGCTCCTCGGTGGTCAGTCGAGGCTCCTGGGCGCGCCGGGCGGCCGCCTCGTGGGCCTCCCGGACCGGGCGGTCGAAATAGCGGAAGCTGCCGACCGTCTGGCCCCGCTCTTGCTGACGAAGCCCGATGTCGAGCACGACCCCTCGGATCGTCTCTGCCGTCACGCCCTGGTCGAGCCACCCCCGAACTGCCGCGATGTCCCAGCCGCCTCGGCTGCCGTCCATCCCGATCTCCCCCGCCAGCTCTTCGGCGAGCGCCGCGGCCGCGCGGGCTTTCGCCAGGCCCTGAGGCGGAAGGACCATGAGGGGCGCTTGCTGGGCCACGGGCTTGGGGTTTTGGGGTGAGAAATTTGGACGAGGGGGGGGACTATAGGGGGGGGAGAAGGAGGAATCCTCCACCGCGCGCGGGCGCGCAGGAAAGGTCGACTGGTTCGGGGCGCAAAAATCCACTCCCAACGCCCTCTCGGGTTTGCCCGTGGGTTTTTCGGTAGGTTTCTCCGTGGGTTCTTCGTGGGTTTTCGCAATCCGTAACGATTTCTCCGTTTCGCCAGCTTCCTCTAGGGTTTTTGCGGTGTGGACCGCCGGTCCTTGGGTTTCTGGTGGGTTTTGATCTAGGTTTCTCCGTGGGTTTTCGCTTGGGTTTTCCGGGTGGAGCGCCGCCGCCTCGAAAGGCTGTTTCCGCGGCCTGCCGCCCAAGCCCCCGTTGCGCCGGCTGGCGGCCGCGCGGCGCTTGGGGGCGACGCCTTCGACCTCGAGGGTCAGCTCGGACACGCGCGACACCAGGCCCTGATCGACCAGGAGCCGCAGGGCAGGGCGGATGTCCGCCTCGCTGGCGTCCGCCAGCAGCGCCAGGCCGGCGCACAGGCCGAAATGACCAGGCACCACGACCGACCCGCCGCGGAGCAGCGCTTCCTCTGCCAGGACAAGCCAGAGCTGCTTGGCGGCCAGCGGCAGGCCCCGAAGGTTGAGGTCGGAGCGCAGGTGCGCCCGGATAGCCTCAGGCGTGCTGAGCGGCATATCGGCTCTCGTCGTTCGGGGGGTCGGTGAACCAGGTGCTGGCGTCGTCAAAGGCGAGGTGGACGACGCCAGTGCGGCCCTGGCGGTTCTTCGCGACATCCAGCTCGGCGCGGCCCTCGGCTCGCTGGAGCTTCAGGCTCCATTCCGATTTTCGCTGCTGGAAGTCGGCGTCGGATTCGCGAAGCTTCTGGGCCGGCTCGCCGCGGGTCAGGTAGTAGTGCTCCCGGTAGAGCAGCATGATGGAATCGGCATCCTCCTCGATCGCCCCCGAATCCCTCAGGTCAGACATCCGGGGGCGCTGATCTTCTCGGCCTTCAACGCCGCGGCTGAGCTGCGACAGCGTGACGATCGGTACTCCGAGATCCTTGGCCAACGCCTTCAGGCTGCGCGAGTTCTCCGTGGCGGCGGCGTAGAGGTTGCCGCGTGTCGCGGCGGAGGCCCGAAGGAGCTGCAGGTAGTCGATGACGACCAGGTCGATGCCGCCTCGGCGCATCCGCTGGCGGATCCGGCTCCGGATGTCCGGCACGGATGGGCTTGAACTGCCATCCCAGATGATCGGAAGTTGCGAGACCGCATAGCCCCCCTCTTCGATCTGTCTCGCCATCGGCGACGTCATGATCAGCTTGCCCTCGCCCGGCACCCAGCCGCGAGTAACGGCCAGAAGGGGAGCCCTGGCGTAGCCGGCGATCATCCGGGCCTGGATGTCTTCCGGGTCCATTTCGATGGTCAGGAAGTAGACCCGCCGGCCTTTCCGGGCCGCCCCCACAGCGACCGCGGCCGCCAAGGCCGATTTACCCATCGATGAGCGGCCGGCGATGACATAGTGCTTGCCGGCCAACAGGCCGCCCAGCAGGTCATCCAGCGCGGTGAGGCCGGTCGATAGACCGGCCATGCCATCGCCCTGGGTGGCCATCTGGGCCATCCGGGACAGCACCCGCTGCGCGACCGGGCCACTCTCGTGCAGGTCCGAACCCGCGCCGGCGCTCCGCAGACCAAGTAGCGCGCCATCCAACTCGCTTGCGATCTCGCTCGCCCCGCACTCATCGGCGGGCCGGTAAGCCCTGGTGACGGCTTCCTCGCAAGCCTGGATGATGGATCGGCGGGTGGCGCAGTCGATGACGATCTCGGCGTATTGCCGAACGTTGACCGACCCGATCATGGCGCTGAGGATGTCGGCCAGGTAGGCGGCTCCGCCGACGTCAGCCAGGTCTCCATCAGCCTCGAACTGGGCCCGGATTGTGACCGCGTCCGCGAGCTTGCCGGCCATGATGCGGCGCCCGATTGCCTCGTAGATCCGGGCATGGGCCGCATCGGCGAAGTGCTGGGTCTCGAGGATGTCGGCCACCCGGTCGTAGGCCCCGTTGTTGGCCAGGATGGCGCCCAGGATAGCCTGCTCTGCCTGCAGGTTGGCCGGCGGCGCCCGAAGGACCGAGGAACCCATGCCGGCCGCGGGCGAGAACGCGGCCGACCCGCCACCGAAATCTGCCATCGCCCCCATCACACCCCCATGTGAAAATCACAGTAATCTGTGGACCGGGGACATGCGGAGGCGTATGATGCTCGCCGACGCCTGACCCCATGAAGGCGCGCCGACAGGATGGCGCCCCCAGTATCCGTCCTGTCCGAAGCCCTCGCCGCAGCCACGGCGGGGGCTTCCTCGTTCAGGACGACCACCATACGGGCGCAGCATCGAATCACACAAGTGAGAACAAAACAGGTGTTTCCAAGAACATCGTATCGTTGTAAATCACATCAGAATGTGATAACGTAATCCAACATGCGGTATCTCTGAGTAGTCGTGACCACAAAATGTAGTTCCCGCCGGCCTCACCGGGCCGGCCCGTCGAGCCCGAGCGGTCTCTCGGGCGAAGGAAAAGTCCAATGGACGCTTACATCTATCAGGCCGCCCTCTGGTGCAGCGACTGCACCGCGGACCTGAAGGCCAAGCGGTCGATGCCGTCACACGTCGATGAGGGCAACGAGTCGTCCTATGACTCTGACGACTGGCCGAAGGGCCCATACGAGGACGGCGGCGGTGAAGCCGATTACGCCGCGCACTGCGACGGGTGCGGCTGCTTCCTGCAGAACAGCCTCACGGACGACGGTGCCGAGCATGTCGCTGAGGCGATCCAGGAACGGCGCGGTGACGCGCTGGTCCTGGCCGAATGGGGCGAGTTCTACCGCTCCGACTGGCCGCGCGTCGCGGTCGCGATCAAGCGCCGCTCCGTCGCTGACCTGCTGGAGTGCGAGGTCGCTGACCTGGAGGCCGAGCTGGCCTGCCTGTTCGACGAGACCCGCGGGCTGGTGCCGGCATGATCCGGGCATTCGACGACGTCACCGCCGCCTACAAGGCTGAGGTCAGGGAGCTGGAGGAGGAGAACCGCCGCCTTCAGCGCGAAGTTTCCGCGCTGAAGGCGGGCCTCCTGCCAAAGGCCACGCTGGTCATCACGATGGACGGCGGGGTCATCCAGGCGATCTCAAGCCCGACGCCCGACGTGTTCGAGAACATCACCATCATGACGGTCGACTACGACACCGATGGTGGTGACCCGCAGGACGTCTCGCTGGTGCCGCAGGAGCCTCTGCGAAGCGCCGGCGGCGATTCGCCGAGCCCACCGGCCCGCGCGTTCGTCTTCGACGCCGGCGGTGTCGATCAGCTCCACTACGACCTGATCGACATCAAGGCCTACGTGTCGGAGACGCCCGATGACGTCTGAAGAGCATCGAGCCGCGAAGGCCGCGGCTATCCGGGCCTGGCGGTGCGCCTGCCGGGAGCAGCGCCAGGCCTACCTGGCCTGGCTCAACGCTCCCGTGGGTCCGGCCTGGATCCAGGCCCTTCAGGAATATCGCGATGCCTCCGATCGCATGGAGCAGGCCGAGCGGCGCATGGACGACGGCTACGTCGAACATGGGCCGCTCGCCTGACCGATACCCCGCCGGCCCCGCGCCGGCGGGCCTCAGCTCCGCCATTCCGGCGGGGCGCGTTCAGGCCACCCGCGCGACAGGGTGGCGAAGAGGAGATTTCGATATGATCGAGATGGCATCATGGCAGGCAAAGCCTGCTATCATGAAGGGCGCGGCGCCGGAGAACCTGACGGTGTCGGGCTCCCTGTACCTCAGGGGCTGCACGGGCCTCACCGCCCTGCCGGAGAACCTGACGGTGTCGGACTACCTGGACCTCAGGGACTGCACGGGCCTGCAGCATCTGAGGCTCGGCACAGATCTTCGCGGCTACGAATTCTACGCCATCCCGGCGCCGAATGGCGTCCGCGTCGTTGCCGGCTGCCGAAACTTCACGCTGAAACAGGCCCTAAGTCACTGGTCGGACAACCCCGAATGCCTGGCTTTTGTTGAGGCGGCCAGGGAAAGGCAGGGCGTTCCTGCGTGATTAACACCCGCCGGACCCGCGCCGGCGGGCCTCAGCCGCCCCATCGTGGGGCGGCGCGTCCAGGCCCCCGCCATGGGGCCGAAGAGGAACACGACATGCAATACGTCATTGACGAAGTAAGCGGCGCGCGAGTGCCTGCGCCCACGCCTGACACGAGAACCGAACTCGAAACCAGCCTCCTGAACGCCGCGAAGGCGGTCATCCGGAGCTGGGATCGTGGCGATCTCGCCCAGGCGGTGCGCGAACTCGCTTTTGTTGTGCGGCAGGCCGAGGAGGGCCGCTGAATGGCTGAGACGATCAACCACTCGGCGGCGCCCTGGCGGGTCGAGCCGCTTGCCGCAAGCCATGGCGACGACACCGTGGTGATGAGCGCGGACGGCCTGCAGGTCTGTCGCATCCCAGGCAAGGTCTGGGACGAACGGGCGCATCTACGCTTCCCTGAGGACCGGGACAACTTCGCGCTCATCGCGATGGCGCCGCGACTCCTGAAGGAGCTTCGGCGCGCCGAGCGGTTTATCGCCGGCTTCGAGGAATGCGAGCTGCAGTATGGGGTCGGCGAGATGCTGGCCGACATCCGCGGCGCCCTCCGCGAAATCGAAGTCAGGATCGCCACTCGTCAGCTGTGCGGGCCGCTGCTGGAGCGGGCCGAATGATTCCACGGACACCCGAGGAGAGTGAGCGGGCAGCGGAGTATTTCGGCAGCATCGCCGCCCAAACAGCCTTCTTGGAGCGCCAAGGGCTTACCCGCGAGAGCGCTCGAGCTCTGCCGCAGGAGGACCAGGATCGATTGAACCACTGGTGGCGAGAATCGTCCGAGCGCGCCTGCCTTGGACCGCAATGACCACCCCGCCGGCCATGCGCCGGCGGGCCTCCGCTCCGCCATCCGGCGAAGCGCGTTCAGCCCGGCGCTTTCCGGGCGAAGAGGATCCACCAATGCCAGACACCTTCCCGGCCCTCCAAGAGGATGCCCGGTCCCTGATCCGTAAGGCCAATGACCTCATCCTGCTGGCGCGTACGCTCCAGGCGCACGCCATGCGAGGCGACGCCGAAAGCGTCCGGGCCGTTTGCAAACAGATCGGGGAATCCGGCGAGGCTATCGGCGAGTTCTGCGAGGCGTTCGAGGTCACCACAGACCACTTCGTGGTCCATCCGGACACCTGACTACCCAGCCGGCCCCGCGCCGGCGGGCCTCCGCTCCACCATCCGGTGGGGCGCGTTCAGCCCGGCGCCTTCCGGGCGAAGAGGAGCCATGAAATGGCAAAGACGACAAAGCGGATCGCCTTGCTCGTGACCGTCATCGTGCCGATCGACATGAAGCCGGCCGACGCGCGGCGGGAGGTCAGAACCCTCATAACCGAGCAGTCCAACTGGTCGGCGGATCCCGGCGACGTCCGAGCCATCTCGGTGAAGCCGGCGCCGGTCTCGCTGATCTTTGGTGCGCCATGAATCTCGCGAGCAACCCCGTCGAGGCCGAGCTCCAGGCCGCGGCGCAGGACAAGCCCCTGTGGTCGGTCGTCGTCGCAATGTCGGCACGGTCTACCACGGGACCAACGGGTTCGAGGCGAACACCGAGATGGGCCGGTACAAGGGCCTGTCGAAGCATCGTCAGGGCCGCGCCGCGGGCGAGCCCGTCACCCTCTTTCGGGATGGCGAGATCATCCGGGAATATGAGCCGCCTTAGCCCGACGATGAATAACCATCCCGCCGGCCCCGCGCCGGCGGGCCTCCGCTCCGCCAAACGGCGGGGCGCGTTCAGCCCGGCGCTTTCCGGGCGAAGAGGAAAAGCCATGACGACAATCAAGGTTCGGTACGCGGGCGGCAGCGTCACCTATCGGCTTCTCAGCTCCAACCAGGCGCAGGGCATCTTCGATGCCATCAAGCGTGCCCGCGCGGTTCCGATGCTCGGCCAGGACATCGTCGACATGACGATGGAGGACGGCGAGCGTCAGGTGCTCTGGGCGCCAGGGGAGACGGCCCATGCCGGATCCCTGG
>CAXTJY010000079.1:6624-10627 GCA_964244395.1 uncultured Rhodovarius sp. | reverse complement strand
GAACTACTTCGCCGCCTCTGGATATGAGCCTGACTGATCGGATTCCGCTCTAGGCGTTTCCGCTTGACCTGAGGCTCCGCCCGGGCGGAGCCTGCGGAAAACGGGAGGCCGCCCATGCGCCGAATTCTGCTCGCCCTGCTGCTCGCGCTCGCCCTGCCGGCCTGGGCACAAACTCCAGCCGCGCCGGTTTACCAGGTGGACGCCCATTGGCCCAAGCCGCTGCCCAACAACTGGGGCATCGGCCAGGCCGCCGGCGTCGCGGTGGACAGCCGCGACCATGTCTGGGTCATACACCGCCCCCGCACCATGACGGAGGATGAGCGCGGCGCCACTCTGACGCCGCCCCGCTCCGAATGCTGCATCCCCGCCCCCTCGGTGCTGGAATTCGACCCCGACGGGAACCTGGTGCAGGGCTGGGGCGGGCCTGGATACCATCCCTCCTGGCCGGCGAACGAGCACGGCATCTATGTCGATGCGCAGGACAATGTCTGGATCGCCGGCAACGGGCCGAACGACCACGTGGTGCTGAAATTCACCCGCGACGGCCGCTTCATCATGCAGATCGGCGTCACCGGCCAGACCGCCGGCAGCAACGACCAGACCCGGCTGGGCCGCCCGGCCGATGTCGAGGTCGATGTCGGCACCAACGAGATCTTCGTGGCGGACGGCTACCTCAATCGCCGGGTCATCGTCTTCAACGCCACCACCGGCGCCTATTTGCGGCATTGGGGCGCCTATGGCCGACCGCCGCCCGGCGACGAGCCGCTGCCGGCCTACCAGCCCGGCCAGGCACCGTCCGATCGCTTCGCAAACCCGGTGCATTGCGTGCGGCTGGCCCGCGACGGGCTGGTGTATGTCTGCGATCGCGGCAACGACCGGTTGCAGGTTTTCCGGCGCGACGGCACCTATGTGCGGGAGATGATCGTGGCGCCCAACACTTTGGGCAGCGGGTCGGTGTGGGACATCGACTTCCTGCCGGACCCCGCCCAGACCGTGCTGCTGGCGGCGGACGGCTCGAACAACACGGTGTGGCTGCTGGCGCGGCAAGGCGGCGAAATCATCGGCCGCTTCGGCCGCAGCGGGCGGAACGCGGGCGAATTCCACTGGGTCCACAACATGGCGGTGGACAGCCGTGGAAACGTGTTCACGACGGAGGTGGATACGGGCAAGCGGGCGCAGCGGTTCCGGCTGGTATCGCAACTGCCGCGGTGAACGTGCTCTGCCGACGAGGCCATTGGGTCGAGCTCAGCGCTCGCGTAGCCGCTTCGCCGTGGCTGGCCGGCCTGCTTCATCCGGCAGCTCAGCAACGTCAGGGAGATCCCCCGACCGAGCGCGCCGATGACGACTGCGCGATCAGCGCCCGGCTCTCCGTCTCGATCCGTTCCTCCAGCGACGCCATCAGCCGCGCCCTCCCCAGCCCCGGCGGCAGCGGCGGCAAGATCTTCACCCGGATCACCCCCGGCCGTTTGCTGAACGCCTTGCGGCCCCAGAAGACACCGCTATTGGTCGCCACCGGCACCACCGGCACCCTGGTCGCGGCGGCGATGGCCGCGACGCCGGGCTGGTACGGCTGGGTCACGCCCGGCACCGCGCGCGTGCCTTCCGGGTAGATGACGATCTGCCTCCCCGCCTCGGCGGCGGTCTTGGCCTCCTTCACCATGTTGCGCAGCGCCGGCGCGCCGCCCTCCCGGTCCACCGAGATCATGCCGCATTTGCGCGCCAGCCAGCCCCAGACCGGTATCCGCATCAGCTCCACCTTCATCACGTAGCAAGGGTCGGGCAGGCGGCTGAGCCAGAAGACCGTGTCGAAGGCAGACTGATGCTTGCTGACGATCAGCACCGCGCCGGGCGGCATGTGCTCCATCCCCTCGACCTGGACGCGCACGCCGCAGAACACCCGCAGCATCGCCTCCGTCACCCAGGTGTAGCTGCGCAGAACGTATTGCAGCGCGCCGCGCGGCAGTGCCAGCAGCGGCAGGCTGGTCAGCACCGTCACCGTGGTGAAGCCGTAGAAGCCCATGTTGAACAGCAGCGAGCCAATGAGGACCCTCATGGCAGCCGGCGCAGCCACAGCCGCACCGTGGCATGGGCGGTGGCCCAGGCGATGCCGCCCGCCAGCACCGGCAGCGCCGCCAGGCCGGGCCAGGGCATGCGCAGTGCCTCGCCCAGCAGCGGGGCCGCCAGGCCGCCCAGCAGCCACAGCAGCGGTGCGGCGAGCGCGGCCCCCAGCAGCCCGCCGGCCGCCGCCAGCCAGCCGATGCGCGCAGCGAAGCGGCGCGCGATGGCGCCGTCCGTCGCGCCCATGTCGTGCAGGATGGTGATGGTGGCGCGGCGCGCCGCAATGCCCGCGCGGGTGGCGACGGCGACCATGGCGGCCGCTACCCCGGCGACCAGCGCCAGCACCAGCCAGGCCAGCGCCTGCAGGCTGCGCGCCAGGGCCGACAGCCGCGCCACCCACACGCCGTGCGCCTCCACCCGGGCACCGGGCAGCGCGGCGGCGATGGCCGCGGGCAGGGCCTCCGCCTCGGCGCCCAGTCGGGACAGCCGCAATTCGATCATGCCTGGCAGCGGCAATCCCGCGGCGTCGCCCAGCCAGGGCCGCAGCAAAGCGGCGAGCCGGGCACGGTCCAGCGGGATGGCCTCCGCCACCCCCGGCAGCGCCGCCAGCGTTTCGGCCGCCGGCGCCAGCGGCGTGCTGCCCGGCAACTGCACCAGCATGGCGGCGGCGGCACCGCCCTCCCACCGCGCCGACATGGCAGCGGCCGCCACTGCGCCCGCCATGGCCAGCGCCGCCAGTAGCGCCATGGCGGCAACCAGGCCCGGCAACAGCCGGTCGGCCACGGCGCGCCGCAGCCCCAGCGGGTCGCGGCCACGCGGCCGGGGGGCGCGGTCAGCCATGCGACACCATCCTGCCGCCGGCCAACCGCAGGATCGGCGCCGGGTGTTCCAGCGCCAGCTGCTCGTTGTGGGTGGCGACGATGACGGTGCTGCCCAGCCGGTGCATCTCCCGCAGCAGGGCGACCACGCGGCGGGCCTGCTGCTCATCGAGGTTGGAGGTCGGCTCGTCCGCCAGCAGCAAGGCGGGGCGGGCGACCACCGCGCGGGCCAGCGCGACGCGCTGCTGCTCGCCGCCCGACAGCGCCTCGGGCCGGTGCTTCATGCGCTCGCCCAGGCCGACCCAACGCAGCATCTCGGTGGCGTCGGCCAGGAGCTGCTTCTCGCCGCGCCCCGCGATGCGCAGCGGCAATGCCACGTTCTCCAGCACGTCGAGGTGCGGCAGCAGGCGAAAATCCTGGAAGACGACGCCGATGCGCCGGCGAAGCCCCGGCAGCTCCTGCCGGCGTGCGGCGTGCACCGGGATACCGAGCACGTCCAGCCGGCCGGAACTCGGCCGCACCGCGAGGTGCAGCAGCTTCAGCAGCGACGATTTGCCGGCGCCGGAAGGACCCATCAGCCAGGTAAAGCCGCCGGCCGGGAAGGCGCAGCTGAGCCCCGTCAGGGCGGCGCCGGAGCTGGCACCGGGGGCGGCGCCGGCATCCGGGCGGTAGCGCAAGGTGACGTCTTCGAGGCGGACCATGCGCCCTTGTGCCAGGGGAAGGTCCGTTCCGCCACGGCAAGGGCCGCTGTTCCGCCCCGGCGCGAAGGCTGTTCCGCGGCGCGGAGCGCACCGGTCCGCCGCCAGCGACATCCGGGCCTCGCGCCGGAGTTGCGCCGGCGCGAGGCTTGCACGCAAATAGGAAGGATGCAGATCGCCTGCCCCGCCTGCGCCGCGACCTACCAGGTGCCCGACGCCATGATCGGCGAGGGGCGCCAGATGCGCTGCGTCCGCTGTGGCGAGGAATGGTTCGCCACCCAGCCGGCGCCTTTGCAACCGGTGGTCGCGCCTCCGCCCATGGTCACGCAGGCGATCGACGAACCCGTGGTGCGCGAAGCGCCAGCGCCGGTGGAAGTCGTGCCGTCGGCGGCCAGCCGCCGCCCGGGGCTGGCGTTGCCGCTGGCTTGG
>CAXTJY010000079.1:1638-6614 GCA_964244395.1 uncultured Rhodovarius sp. | reverse complement strand
CTTGCCGCATGGGCGGGCGGCCTCTACGGCCTATGGGTGATGCGGCAACCGCTGATGGAATACTGGCCGCCCATCGCCCGGCTCTACGGGCTGCTGGGGCCGGTCTAGCACCGGCCCCAGCCTGGTTCGCCGCGGCCGTTCAGGCGTTGTCGTCGTACCCGCCGCCATCGTCGTAGCCGCCACCGGAGGCGTCGTCATAGCGGCCGGCGGTGTCACTGGCATTGCTGTCATAGCTGCCGCTGGCATCCTGTTGGCCGAAGCCGGCATCGGTCGTGCCGCCGCCCCAGCCGGAGCTGGCGCCGGGGTCGGTCCACGCCGAACTCGCTGGCACGGCCTCTTCGCCGAACGCGCCGCTGCCGGTCGCGGCGGCCGCCGCATGCGCGCCGCCATGGCCCGAAAAGGCATTCATCAGCATGCTGCCGACCACCATGCCGCCGGCCACGCCAGCTGCCGTCGTCAGCGCGGTGCCCAGGAAGCCGGAGCCGCTGCGGCCACCCTGCTGCAAGGCCTGCGGATTGTAGTTCGGCGGGTATTGTGGGGCGGGGCGGGGCGGCATCGGCGCCGCCCGACCGCCGCCGAAGCCCAGGAAGCCGCGATTCTGCGCGGCCTGCGCCTGGCGCTGCGCGGCCTCGACCTCCCATTCCAGTTCCTGGATGCGGTTCTGCGCCTGCACCAGCGCATGCTCCTGCACGAAGGAGGTCTGGGTGATGCGGTAGCGCGCCTCGGGGTACTGTTGGAACAGCTGGGCGATCATGGCATCCGCCTCGCGGTCCAGCGGCGGCAGATTGGGCGCGGGCTGGACGGAGGGGGTGCGCCCGCCCCACGGCGAACCGCTGGCCGCCCCGGGCTGCGCGGCACCGGCCACGCGCTGGACGTATTCGGTGATGATGCGGCGCTCGTCTTCGGTCATGGGACCCTTGTTCCTCTGTTCGCGGGAATTGTTAACTCCCGTTCATTCGGCCATGTGGCCCATGCGGGCCAAGGTTTCAAGCGTCTGGCGCGTGACTCATCGTAACCCCAGCCGCGGCCATTCGATGGCCGGGCAGCGATCCTGCACCACCATCGCTCCTGCGGTACGGGCGCGGGTGGCGGCGGCTTCGTCCTCGACGCCCAGCTGCAGCCAGACCGCTCGGGCGCCCAGCGCCACGGCCTCATCCATCACCGCGCCGGCCTCCTCGCTGCGGCGGAACACATCCACCATATCGAGCGGCCCGGCTTCGGAAAGGCTGGCCACCACCGGCTGACCGTGAATGGTGCCGCCAGCCAAGCCAGGGTTGATCGGCACCACCTCGAAGCCATGATCCAGCAGGAAACGCATCACCCCATGGCTGGCGCGCGCCGGCTTGTCGGACGCGCCAACCAGTGCCACGCGCGGCCGGCGCCGCAGCAGCGCCACAATCTCGGCATCGGGCGGGTTGGTGGCCAAGCGCTACTGGCCCACCGGTCGGCAATGCCCGCCGCCGCTGTTCGGCAGGAAGCACTCGTTGCTTGGGCTGTCGATATACAGGCCGTCATTCAGCAGCACGGCGCGGTTGAGGGTCAGATACTCGGTGGAGTTGCGCGGGTTGCGTGGCGGGCAGGCGGTGCCGGTGGGCGCAATGGCCGGCGCGATGACCCGCTCGCCGAAGCGGATGGGCTGGCCATCGCTCATCCGCACCGTGCTGCAACCGGGGGCCTCGGCCATGATCGCCCGGGTGCCGAACACGCCCATCGGCTCGTTGCGGGCCAGATCGACGGTCTGGCCGGCAGCGATGCGTTCGCGCGTCGGATAGACCGGGGCCGGCGCGGCCTGCCGGGGCGGCGGCGTGGTGACGCAGCCCGCCAGCATCAGCGCGGCCAGGACAGGTAGGGAAAAGCGGCGAATCGAGGTTTGCATGTCCCTATTAGGCGCTGGCTTTGCGGCGGGTTTCTGGCGCGGCGAAGTTTCTTTTCGGTCAGGCCGTCTCCATCCCGGCCACCGCCAGGATGGTCAGCAGGCTGGCGGACATGCCGCGCAGGCTTTCTTCCGGCTCCACGTCGATCCATTCCTCCAGGCTGTGCGCCCGGCCGCCCCGCCCGCCGCTGCCGATGCGCAGCGCCGGAATGCCCAGGCTCATCGGGATGTTGGCGTCGGTGCTGCTGTCCTCGTAGCTGACGCGGTAGCCGTGATGCGCCACCGCCGCCGTCGCGGTCTGCACGATCGGGTCGGCCAGATCGGTCTCGCCCGCCGGCCGATCGCCGGTGGGATGGATGGCGGCGGTCACGGGGCCATCCCTCGTGTCGCGCGTCGCATTCTCGGCCGCTACGGCGGCGGCGACGATGCGGCGGAATTCGGCGTCGAGCCTCTCCAGCTCCGCGGCATCGCGGGAGCGCAGATCGACCTCCATCCGGATTTCGTTCGGAATGGCGTTGATCGAAGTGCCGCCGCCCACGATGGACACGCAATGGGTCGTCCGCGGCCGGTTCGGTACCGCGATGGCGCCGATGCCCTGCGCTGCCGCCGCCATGGCGTAGAGCGGGTTGACCAGGCCGAAGGCGCCGAAGCTGTGCCCGCCCGGCCCCTGGAACAGCACCCGGTAGCGCTTCGAGCCGACGCCGCCGGTGACGATGCGATCGACCTCCGGGCTGTCCACGGTCAGGAAAGCGTCGATCTTGCCGGCGTGACGGCCCTTCGTGAAGAGGTGGCGGATGCCGCGCAGATCGCCCGCGCCCTCCTCGCCGACATCGCCCACGAACAGGATGTCGGCCCGGGTGCGGATGCCGGCGGCATCCAGGGCGCGCAGGAAGGCCAGGTTGACCGCCAGGCTGCGGGTGTCGTCGCCCACGCCGGGCGCGTGCAGGCGGGTGCCTTCGCGCCGCACCGTCACGTCGGTGCCGGCGGGGAAGACGGTGTCGAGATGCGCCGCCACCACCAGGGTTTCGCCGTTGCCGAAGCCTCGACGCCGCCCCATCACATTGCCGGCCTCATCCTGCTCCACCTCCTCCAGCCCGTGCTCGCGCAGCATGGCGAGATAGGCGGCCGCCCGGACTTCCTCGGCAAAGGGCGGCGCGGGGATTTCGGTGAGGGTGACGATGTCCCGCACGGTGCGGTCGTGCTCGGCGCGCAAGGTGGCACGGGCGGCGGCAAAGGCCGGGTGAGCGGCGATGGCGGCGACCCCGGCGGTCATGCGCCGGGCCGGCCGGACAGATCGGCACCCTCGCATCGCGTGGGGACGCCGCGCCGCTGCCTCATGTCGCGCGCGCGCCGGACAAATCCACCAGCTCGCGCCAGCGCGGCGCCTCGGCGGCGATGAAGGCGGCGGCGGCGGCGGGGCTCTCCTGCATCACCGGCACATAGGCGATGCGCGCCAGCAGGGCGGCGAAATCCCGCTGCTCCGCCACCCGCCGCACGCCGCTGAACAGCCGCACCATCTCCACCTCCGGCGTGCCGGCGGCGACCATCAGCATGTTCCAGGTGCGGATATCGATGCCGGCCGTCTCCGGCGTTTCCGAGAAACCCGGCACGTCCGGCATCAGCGCCAGCCGGGTGGCGGCGGAGACGGTGAGCGGCAGGGCGGCGCCGTTCTGCATCAGGGGCAGCAACGTGGCCGGCAGGTCGCAGGCCAGCTCCACCTCGCCGGTCAGAATGGCGTTCGCCGTTTCGGCACCGCCGCGATACGGCACGTGGATGCCTTCAGCGCCCGAGGAGCGGATGATCGAGGCGGCGGTGAAGTGCGAAACGGTGCCAACGCCCGAACCGGCGACCCGCACCATGCCGGGGTTGGCGCGCATATACTCCAGCAGGTCGCCCAGGCTGGTCCAGCCTTCGCGGCGGGCGCGCTCGGCGTTCACCACGCAGAGCACGGCGCTGTCGGTGATCTGGGTCAGCGCGCGCAGGTCCTGCACCGGGTCGAAGGGCATCGATTGCATGGCCGGGGTGGCCAGCAGGGTGGCGGCGCCGATGATGCCCAGCACGGAGCCGTCATTCGGCCCCTTGGCCACCATATCCGCGCCGACGATGCCGCCGCCGCCGGCGCGATTCTCAACGATGACGGGCTGGCCCAACACCGGCGCCAGGCGCTCCGCCAGGATACGGCCCAGGCTGTCTACCGCGCCGCCCGGGGGGAAGGGCACGATGACGCGCAGCGGGCGGCGGCCGGTGAGCTGCGCCAGCGCAGGCTACGGCAACGCGGCGAGGGCGAGCGCTTGTCGGCGCATGGGCATGGGCGGGGGGCCTCCGGGCGCGATGGTGCGGGACAAGCGCCGGACCGGCAAGCCGGGGGCGCCCGAATGCTGGCGGCGGCATGCGTCCGGCCCGTGTTCAGCCGTGCCGCCCCGGTCTAGCCTGCCAAAAACAGGAGGACCGCATGGACACGCTGACCGCGCCCGTCATTTGTCTGAACGAGGCCGATGGCGTGGTGATCGCCCGGACCGCGCTGCCCCCCGGCACCCCGGTGGCGCCCAACGTCACCGCCCGCGCCCGCATCCCGGCCGGGCACAAGGTGGCGGTGCTGGGCCATGCGCCGGGGGACGCGGTGCGGCGCTACGGCCAGATCATCGGCTTCGCGACCTCTGCCATCTCGCCGGGCGAATGGGTGCATACGCATAATCTGACGATGGGCGACTTCGCCCGCGACTATGCCTGGGGTGCCGATGCGCGCGACACCGCCTTGGCGACGGTGCCGGAGCATTTCATGGGCATCCGGCGGGCCAATGGGCTGGCGGCGACGCGCAACTACATCGGCATCATCACCAGCGTGAACTGCTCGGCGCACGTGGCCGACCTGATTGCGCGGAGCTTCACCCGGGACCCCTTCGGCGACGGACCTGACCCGCTGGTGGAGTTCGGCGCAGTGGACGGGGTGGTGGCGCTGACCCACAAGACGGGATGCGGCATGACCGAGGGCGAGCCGTTGCGGGTGCTGCGCCGGGTGCTGGCCGGCTTCGCGCGCCACCCCAATTTCAGCCACGTCATCGCCATCGGCCTGGGCTGCGAGGTGAACCAGTTGGGCGGCCTG
>CAXTJY010000079.1:0-1628 GCA_964244395.1 uncultured Rhodovarius sp. | reverse complement strand
GAGCAGCGCCTGGCCGGCCGGTTGCGCACGCTGACGATCCAGGAGAGCGGCGGCACGCGGAAGACGGTGCAGGCCGGCATCGGCTTCGTGAAGGAGGTGCTGGCCGAAGCCAACGCGGCGGTGCGCGTGCCGGTGCCCACCGGCGAGCTGTGCGTGGCGCTGCAATGCGGTGGGTCCGACGGTTATTCAGGCATTTCGGCCAACACGGCGCTCGGCGCGGCGTCCGACCTGGTGGTGGCGCAGGGCGGCACCGTCATCCTGTCCGAAAGCCCGGAGACCTACGGCGCCGAGCACCTGCTGACCCGGCGCGCGGTGTCGCGCGAGGTCGGCGAGAAGCTGGTCGGCGTAATGAAATGGTGGGAGGACTACACGGCGCGCGAAGGGGCGGAGATGAACGCCAACCCCAGCCCCGGCAACAAGGCAGGCGGGCTGACCACCATCCTGGAGAAGTCGTTGGGCGCCATGGCCAAGGCCGGAACGACCAACCTGGTGGATGTGGTGGGCTACGCCGAACCGGTCACGGCGAAGGGCTTCGTCTTCATGGACACGCCGGGCTACGATCCGGTGGGCGCCACGGGCCAGGTGGCGGGCGGAGCCAATTTGATGTGCTTCACCACCGGACGCGGCAGCGTGTTCGGCTGCAAGCCCGCGCCGAGCCTGAAGCTGGCGACGAACTCCGCCATGTTCCGGCACATGGAGGAGGATATGGACATCAACTGCGGCACGGTGCTGGAGGGCGTGGAGACGGTGGGCGAATGCGGCGAGCGCATCTTCCGCCACATACTGGCGACGGCCAGCGGCGCGCCGACGAAGAGTGAGGCGCTGGGGTTCGGCGATGCGGAATTCGCGCCGTGGGTGCTGGGGGCGACGATGTGAGGGTTCAGCCCTTCCACGGATCAAGCAGCTTCAGGTCGGCGACGCCATCGAAGTCGCGGATATCGCGGGTGGCGAGTATTGCGCCATGCCGCAGGGCAATGCCGGCAATCAGCGCATCGGTGTTGCCGATCGTCCTTCCCACCCGGGCGAGCGACCCCTTGGCCTATCCCGCCAGATCCGCCGCGGTCGCATCGAGCCCGTAGATGCGGTCGGCCAGGAACGATGGCCCAAGCAAGGCCGCAATATCGGCTTCGAGGCGGGACCTCCGACGGCCGGGTGGCAGTTCGGTAACCCCGAAGCGCAACTCGAAGACGGTGATGCTGGTCGTGCCCAGTTCCCTCACGGCGACCCGTGCAAGCTAGCTTTGGAGCTTTGGGTCCGTCGATCCCCGCATCATCTCAGATGCGACATTTGTATCGATCAGGATCACTCGTCGAAGCTGAAGCTGCGCAGGTCCTGTCGCCGGTTCTCCTCGATGGCGGCCATGAATTCGCGGTGTTCGCGGTCTGTCATGCCCCGGCCTTTCATCGCACGCCTCAGCGCGGTCGCGGCGCTTTCGCCGGGAGGGGTGCTGACCGCTCTGGCGAGGATCTGCCGAACCTCTTCCTAGGTGCTGCGATTGGCAGCCTTCGCACGCGCGACCAAGCGCTGCTTGACGTCGTCATCGAGATTTCTGACCAGCAGTTGTGCCATATGGAGAAGATATCATCACGCCTGCCCCGACATCAAACCCTGATGGGCGAGCCGTAGCT
>CAXTJY010000078.1:8474-10735 GCA_964244395.1 uncultured Rhodovarius sp. | reverse complement strand
ACCGGCGCCCTGGCCGCCCTGCCGCCCGGCCTGCCCGTGCTGCGCGCCCGGCTGGTGCCGGGGCCGGAGGCGGCCAGCCTGGCGGGGCGGACAGTGATGGCGTTCTGCGGCATTGCCAACCCCGCCAAGTTCTTTGCCACATTGGTCGAGGCCGGCGCCACCATCGCCGGGCGCGCCAGCTTCGCCGACCATTACCCGTATGACGATGGCGACATGGAGACGCTGCTGAAGGAAGCCGCCGGCCTGCGCGCCACCCCAGTCACCACACGCAAGGATTTCGTGCGGATACCGCCAAAATTTCGCGCGGCAGTGACGGTGGTGACGGTGGGCCTCGAATGGGCCGAAAGCAGCCAGATCGAGGCGCTGCTCGAGCCGCTGGCGCACCGGATGCCGCTGGCGCTGTGAGCGAGGGCGGGACGTTGCTGGCCGACATCGGCGGCACCCATGCACGCTTCGCCTGGGCGGATGGGCGGGGCGGGCATTCGAAGCCGCTGGTGCTCAAGGTGGCGGACTTCCCGCGCGTCGAGGACGCCTTCGCCCAGGCCGGCCCGGCGGAGCAAGCCCTGGTCGCCCTGGCCGGCCCGGTGCGGGGCGGCGTGTGCGTGCTCACCAACAGCCCCTGGGGCGAGGTGCGGGCGGATGCGCTGGGCATCCCGGACGTGACGATGCTGAACGATCTGGAGGCGCAGGCTTGGCTGCTCCCGCATCTGGATGCGGGAAATTCCAGCCTGCTGGCGGGTCCGGTGGCGGCCGAGGGCCCGATGCTGCTGGTTAACCCCGGCACCGGCCTGGGGGTGGCGCTGCACGTGCCCGGCGCGGGTGCCATTGCCACCGAGGGCGGGCATGTGACCCTGGCCGGGGCAGATGCTGCGGAGGATGCGGTGCTGGCGGCCCTGCGAGAACGCTTCGGCCACGCCTCGGCGGAGCGCGCGCTGTCCGGCCCCGGCCTCGGCTGGCTGCGGGAGGCCGGGGCGGCGGACCCGGAGGGGATGTTCATGGCGTTGCTGGCTGGCTTCTGCGGCAGCGCCGCGCTGGCGACGGGCGCATGCGGCGGTGTGGTACTGGCGGGCAACATCCTGAATGGTCGCCGCGCGGCGCTGGATGAGGCGTTCACCGCACGCTTCCGCGCCAAGGGGCGATTTCGAGAATGGCTGCAACAGGTGCCGCTGCGCCTGATCACCCTGCCGGAGCCGGGGTTGGCAGGGCTGGCCTGGCGGGCGGTGGAGCACTGATTGCCAAATTATGCCAAAGAGATTTAGCCTGCCGGGATGACGACGACGAACGTGTCCCTCCCCGGTGAACTTTAGTCATTCGTGGACGAGCAGGTCGGGCAGCGTGGCATCAGCACGAGCAGCGAATATATCCGCGCGCTGATCCGCCAGGAGCGGGACAAGGCGATTTTGCGGGCGATACTGTTGGAAGGGGCGCGTTCGCCGCTGGGGCCACCGGTTGATGACGCCCACTTCAATGCCCTTGCGAACGCATTCGACAGAAAGCGAAAGTTTGATCGCAAAGGCCGAACGTCCGCGCGCCCAGGCGAGGCAGGATACGGACGAAGGAGCGGATTGACCCCTCTGCGTTGCTGGCGAAAACGTTTCATTGAAATTTGCCGAGGCGCCTGAGCGCGCCTACTCGCGTCGTCCAGCGATCGGATCACCGCGCTACGCCCATCTCGTGGGATTGGAGGGATTGCGTAGTTGCCCCCTGCACATTCCCTCGCGCAGCCAGCGGTCGAGTGACCCGCACTCACACTGAATAACCCAACCCCACGTAATTCTCCGCCAGCGTGGTCCGCGCCGCCGCACTGCCCACGACGTAGCGCAGCTCCGCTGTCTGGATGCGGTGGTCGAAGCCGTCGTCCCCGCCATACCGGTGCAGCATCTGCGTCATCCACCAACTGAATCGCTGCACCTTCCAGATTCGCTCCAGGCAGATGGCGCTGTAGGCGTCCAGCCGCGCCTCGCCCCGGCCGCGGCAGGCATAGTCCAGCGCCCGGGCCAAAATCCGCACGTCGGCGATGGCCAGGTTCATGCCCTTGGCGCCGGTGGGCGGCACGATATGCGCGGCGTCGCCGGCCAGCATCAGCCTGCCGAAGCGCATCGGCTCGGCCACGAAGCTGCGCATGGCTGTGACGCCCTTATGGATGATCGGGCCTTCATTGACCTGGCTCGGCAGGCCGGCGCGCGCCAGGCGGGCGTGCAGCGCGTCCCAGATACGGGCGTCGGACCACGCCGCCAGATCCTCGTCCGGCGCGCATTGCA
>CAXTJY010000078.1:2599-8464 GCA_964244395.1 uncultured Rhodovarius sp. | reverse complement strand
CTGCGCATGGTGGCGAGCGCGAAGCCGTCGGCGTGGCGGGCATAGATCAGCTCGTGGCTCGCCGGCGCCGCCTCGGCCAGGATCCCAAGCCAGGCGAATGGGTAGATGCGGTCGTACAGGGTGATCGCGTCGGTGGGGATGGCCTGCCGGCAGATGCCGTGAAAGCCGTCGCAGCCGGCGATCCAGTCGCAATCCAGCGCGCCGCCGGCCCAGGTGATGCGCGGCTGGCCGCCGATGTCGTGCACCGCCACATCCGCCGCCTCGAAGATCAACGGCAGGCCATCCGCCAGGCGCTGGGCGATCAGGTCGCGCACGACCTCCTGCTGGCCGTAGATGGTGACGCGCTTGCCGGTCAGCCCGGCCAGGTCGATGCGGTGGTGCTCGCCCTCGAAGCGCAGCTCCATGCCATCATGTGCCAGCCCCTCGCGGTGCAGCCGGTCGGCCACGCCGGCCTCAGTGAGGGTATCCACGCTGCCCTGCTCCAGCAGCCCGGCGCGGATGCGGCCCTCGACATAGGCGCGGTCGCGCGCTTCCAACACCACCGCATCCACCCCCGCCCGGTGCAGCAGATGTGCCAGCAGCAGCCCGGCCGGGCCGGCGCCGATGATCCCGACCTGTGTGCGCATCGCGCCTCTTCCCAATCGCCCCGTTCTGCGCCGCTATAGGCGCGAACCAGGACGCTCTAGCATGGCACGTATCCTCTACGAACTGGCCGGGGCCGATCCGGAGCGGCGCTTCAGCCCGTATTGCTGGCGGACCCGCTTCGCGCTGGCGCATAAGGGGCTGGAGGTGGAGGGCCAGCCGTGGCGCTTCACCGAGAGCCATCATCTGGCGTTTTCCGGCCAGGGGCTGGTACCCGTGCTGGTGGACGGCGAGACGGTGCTGCACGATTCCTGGCGCATCGCGGAATGGCTGGAAACCCACCATCCCGAGCCCAGCCTGTTCCGCGGCGCCGCGGCCACCACCCGCTTCCTCAACTCCTGGGCCGATTCGGTGATGCACCCGGCGATGGCGCGGCTCATCCTGCTCGACATCCATGACTGCCTGACGCCGGAGGATCAGGCGTATTTCCGGGCCAGCCGCGAGGCCCGCTTCGGCCAGACGCTGGAGGCGGTGCAGGCCGGGCGGGACAAGGACGTCCTGGCCTTCCGCAAGGCGCTGCAGCCGATCCGCGTCACACTGGCCGCGCAGCCCTGGCTGGGGGGTGAAGCGCCGGCCTATGCCGACTATATCGTGCTGGGCAGCCTGCAATGGGCACGCTGCACCAGCGCCTTCCGCTTGCTGGCGGAGGATGATCCGGTGTTCGACTGGCGCCGGCGCGGCTTCGCGCTGTTCGGCGGCATGGCGGCCTTGGCGAAAGGATACGCGCCTTGAACGGCGCAGGCCGACGACGATGTCATCGTCGCGGCGATATGGCGGCGAAGGGGTATGGGCCATGAGCGAAGTTTTAAGTCGCATCCGCATCGATATCGTCTCCGATGCGATCTGCCCCTGGTGTTGGGTGGGCAAACGCAACCTGGCCGGCGCGCTGGATCAGCTGGGATGGGAGGCGGAGGTGCATTGGCACCCCTACCAGCTGAACCCGGTTATGCCGCGCGAAGGGGTGGATCGCGCCGCCTACCGTACCCAAAAATTCGGCAGCCTGACCGCTTCGGCGCAAAAGGATGCCCAGGTGGCGGAGGCGGGCGCGGCGGCCGGGCTGGAGTTCCGGCTGGGCGAGCAGAAGCGCACGCCGAACACCGTGCTGGCGCACCGGCTGGCAAAGTTCGCCGCCGGGCAGGGTCTGCAGAACGAGCTGGTGGAAGTCATGTTCCGCGCCTATTTCCAGGAAGGACAGGACATCGGAGACCCCGCGGTGCTCGCCGGGCTGGCCGATGGGCTGGGCCTCGATGCGGCCGACTTCCTGGCCTCCGACCGATTCGAGGCGGAGGTGCTGGCCGAGGATGCGAATTTTCGCCGCATCGGCGTGAACGGCGTGCCCAGCTTCGCGCTGGGCGGCCACATCCTGTTCAGCGGTGCGATGCCGCCCGACCGCATGGCGGCCGCATTCCGCCAGGGCCACGCTATCCTCAGCGAGAAGGGCCTGCTCTGAGGTCCAATCCGCGCTGATGCCGACAACCTGGAAGCCTGGCTGGCGTTAACACGGTTAACAGCCACGTAACCCGGATGGAATCCCGTTTGCAGAAGAGCCTGCGGTGGCCGCGACTGGTGGTCGCGATCCTCGCCATCGGCATGCTGGCCCGCAGCCAGGCACAGACCGACATCGCCCTAGTGCAGTACAGGGCCATGCTGCTGCCGAGCGGCGATTCGGACCTCGACAGCCTGCTGCGCGCCGCCTCCGGCCTGATCGGGTTGCAGACCCGGGCGCCGACGGATGCCGAGGGCATCCTGTCGCGGATCGGCGCGGAGCCGGACAAGCTGCGGCCGGCGTTGGAGAGCGAGGGCTACTGGGCCGGCGGGGTCAGCGTGGCGGCGCCCGGGCGCGCGCTGGAACCGGCGGTACTGGCCGCTCCACCCAGCCCGGTGTCGCTGGAGATCCGGGTGGAGCGCGGCCCGCGCTACAACCTGCGCCGGGTCGAGACCACGGGCGGCCCACCTGTCCCCCTCGCCACCGGCGGGCCGGCCCGGGCCGAAGCGGTGCTGGCGGCGCAGGAGGCGGCAGCCGTGGCCCTGCGGCGGGATGCCCGCCCGTTGGCCCGCATCGAACGTCAGGTCACCGTGGACCACGCCGCCCGCGCCATGGACGTGACCTTCACCGTCACCCCCGGCCCGCAGGCCGATTTCGCCAGCCCGACCGTCGCCGGCACCGAGCGGGTGAACCCCGAAGTCGTGCGCCGCGTCGCCGCGCTCCGCCTGGCCGGGCTGAGCTACAGCCCGGACCGGCTGGACCGCGCGCGGGCCGATATCTCCGCCCTTGGCCCCTTCGGCAGCGTGCGGCTGGAACCCGGCACCGCGCTCGACGCCGATGGCCGCCTGCCGGTGGCGATCACGGTACGGGAAAGACCGTTCCGCGCCATCTCCGCCGGTGCCGCCTATGAGACCAATTACGGCCTGGCGCTGCGCGGCAGCTGGGAGCACCGCAACCTGTTCGGCGGCGCCGAGAACCTGCGCGTCGAGCTGGAGACCAGCCGGCTCGGCAACAAGCTGGACCGCACCAATGCACGCGCCGCCGTCACCTACCGCCAACCCCTGCCATTCGATTTCGACGGCGCGCTGGTGGCCTCGGCCGCGTTCGTGCGCGAGCGGCTGGACAGCTACGACCGCGACGCCTTCGTGTTCAGCCTGCTGTACCAGCGGCGGCTCAGCGAACGATGGACGATCTCGACCGGTCCGGTCGCCGATATCGGCCAGAGCGGTGCGCCGGGCGACCGGCTGACCCCCTACCAGGTGGCGGGCTGGACGGTGCAGGGGCGCTACGACAGCACCGACAGCCTGCTGGACCCGCGCCGCGGCATCCGCGCGTTGGGGACGGTCACGCCCTCCTACGCCTTCGAGCAGGCGACGCCGTTCGTGGCGCTGCGGCTCGGCGGCTCGACCTATTTCGACCTCAGCGGCGGCGGGCGCACCATCCTCGCGCTGCGGGCAGGCTTCGGCAGCCTGCTCAACGGCAGCGCCGGCTCGGTGCCGCCGAGCCAGCGCTTCTATGCCGGCGGCGGCGGGTCGGTGCGCGGCTACGACTACCAGTCGATAGGGCCGCGCGACGCGCGGGGGCGGCCGGCGGGGGGCGCCAGCCTGCTGGAGGGCTCCATCGAGCTGCGGCAGCGCATCGGCCGCTCGCTGGGCTTCGTGGCCTTCGTCGATGCCGGCGCGGTCGGAACCGGGGCGGGCGCGCCGACGGATGCGATCCGCGCCGGCGTGGGGGTGGGGGTGCGCTACTACACTGCCATCGGGCCGATCCGCGCCGATGTCGCGGTGCCGCTGGTACGACAGCAGGGCAGCGGGTCGTTCGGGCTGTATCTGGGCATCGGGCACGCATTCTGATGTCCAGGATCTCGCCCGCCGAGCTGACCAGGTTGGCACGTACGCCGCCCCGATCGAGACTTCTCTGCATGCCGATGGGCGCGCCGGCCGCGACGACCCGCGCTGGGCAGGCCGGCTGATGCGCCGCGCCGTCCTGATCGTACTGGGCCTGATCGTGCTGTTGCCGGCACTGCTGATCGGCGTTCTGGCTACCCCCTGGGGCCTGGCCGCCGCGGTGCGGTTGGGCGCCGGCTTCGTGCCGGGCCTTTCGGTCGAAGGCGTGTCCGGTCAACTGCCCTACCGCCTCGCCGTGGCGCGGTTGCGTCTGGCGGACGCCCAGGGGGTTTGGCTGGAAGTGGACGGCGCCGAGATCACGCTGGCTTGGCGCGAGCTGCTGGACCGCCGTGTTACCCTGGCCGGCGCCCGGGCGGCGCGGCTGGC
The DNA here is from genome assembly GCA_964244395.1 of uncultured Rhodovarius sp. Classification (GTDB taxonomy): domain Bacteria; phylum Pseudomonadota; class Alphaproteobacteria; order Acetobacterales; family Acetobacteraceae; genus Rhodovarius. Next base: position 4,063 of record CAXTJY010000078.1, on the reverse strand, counting down.
GGTGGCACGCCCGCCGGTCTCCGAGCCGTCTTCCGGCCCTGCCGCGCCCTTCGCGCTGCCCCGTCTACCGGTCGCAGTCGCCATCGAGGCCGTGCAGTTCGACCGTATCGAGCTCGGCGCCGACCTTATCGGCAGCCCCGCAGCGCTGGCCCTGGGTGGCGCGCTGGCGCTGGATGAGACCGGTCTGCGCGGCGCGCTGGACGTCCGGCGGCTCGACCGGCCCGGCACCGCGACGCTCAACCTGGCGCTGGGGCCGGAGCGGCTGGACGCCACGCTGGACGCGGCCGAGCCTCCTGGCGGCATCGTGGCAACCCTGGCTGGGTTGGCGGATGCGCCTTTCGCGGCGCGCCTGACGGTCAACGGCCCGGCCAGCGGGGCGGAATGGCAGGCGCGGGTCGATCTGGGCGCGGCGCGGGCGCGGCTTGCCGGGCGTGCGGCGCTGGATTCGGGCGCTGTGGCGATCGTCCTGGACGGCAACATCATGCCTGGGCCGTTGCTGCCTGCGGAGTACCGGGGGCTGGCGCCCGACATCACCACCGGCCTGACCTTGCGCCGCGCCGCCGATGGCGCGCTGACCGTGGAACGGCTCACCCTCGGCGCCGCCGCCGGGCGCCTCACCACGACGGGTAGCCTCAGCGCGGACCAGCGCATCAGCGCCCGCTACCGGCTGGAGCCCGGCCCGCCCGAGGCCTTCGGCGCCCTGCTGCCGGCGGGATTGGGCTGGCGCGCCATGGTCGCCGAGGGCGAGGTGTCGGGCACCTTGCCCATCCCGGACATCACCACCCGCCTGCGTATCGAGGCGCCGCGCGGCGCCGGCGCCGCTGACCCGCTGCTGGGCGAGACGGTGACGCTGGACGCCAGCCTGCGCGCCGGGGTGGTGGATGCGCGGCTTCAGGCGGCCAGGCTGTCGGCCACCCTACGCGGCCCAGCCGCAGCACCGCTGGACCTCGCCTTCAACGCCGAACTGCGCGACGCCCCCGGCACCACCGGCACGGTGCAGGCTGAGGGTGGCATCACGGGCACACCGCAGCAGCCGGCCGTGCAGGCGCGGCTGACCACGCCTCGGCTGGAAGCGCAGGGCCGGCTGATCGAAGCCCTGCGGCTCGACGCAACGGCCACCGCCAGCCAGATCGCGATCCGGGGCGAGGGCCGCATCGACGGCCGCCCGCTCACCATCGATGCGGAAGCCAGCCGCGACGGCGACGCCGTCCGCCTCCCCCGCCTCCAGGCCCGCTATGCCGGCATCGCCATCGAGGGCCAGGCCAGCGGCACCTTGCCCGGGCCGATCACGGGCGCCGTCTCGATCGAGGCGCCCGATTTGGCGCCGCTGGGCTTCGGCCTGGCCGGCCGGCTCTCGGCCCGCATCGAGGGCAGCGCCATTCCCGGCGCGCAAGGGCCAGCGGCGCAGGGGGTGCGGCTGCGGCTCGACGAAGCGGACCTGCTCGCGCACGCCGAGCTCGTCGA
>CAXTJY010000078.1:0-2589 GCA_964244395.1 uncultured Rhodovarius sp. | reverse complement strand
GCTGCGGATCGACGGCACCGGCGTGGGAGTGCAGGCCTTCCGCCCCTCGGTGCAGGCTGAGGTGAGCGGCACGCTGGCGGCGCTGGAATTCCGCTTCGGCTTGCGCGCGCCGCAAGGCACGCTGGACGTGGCGGGGCGCACGACCCAGGGCGACGACACCAACATCACGCTGACCCGATTCGATGGCCGAGCGGGTGCCGACGGACTAAGGCTGGCGGCACCGGCGACCATCCGGGTCGAACCGAACGGTCGGATCTCCCTGCCGCAGGCCCGGCTGCTCAGCCAGCGTGGCGGCTCGCTGACGGTGCAGGGCAGCCTGGCGAATGGGCAGATCAACGGGCGGGCTGACATCGCCGCGCTGCCGCTGCTGCCGCTCAGCGCCGGGTCGGTGGCCGGTACGGTCAGCGGGCAGGTGCTGGCCAGCGGCCCGGCGATCGCGCCGCGCGCCCAGGCGACGATCCGCATCGAGGGGCTTCGGGCCACGGATGCGGCGCTGGCCGGGTTGCCGCCGGCGCAGGTCCAGGCCACCGCCACGCTGTTAGGCCAGGCGCTGCGGGCCGAAGCCCGGATCAGCGCCGGGCCTGCGGTGGCGCTGACGGTGGAGGTGGCACAGCCCAGCGGGCTGGGGCTGGATGCGGCATTCACCCTGGCGGCGCGCGGCCAGCTCGACCTCGGCACCCTGGGCCGCCCCTTCCTGGCCGGCGGGGCCGACCGCGCGGCCGGCCGGCTGCGGGTGGATCTGCGGGCCAGCGGCACCCCGGCGGCGCCCGTGCTGTCCGGCACCGCGGGCCTCAGCGAGGGCAGCTACGCCAACCCCGTCACCGGCGTCCGGCTGGACCGAATTGGTGCACGGCTTTCGGCCCGTGGCCAGCGCCTGGTGGTGGACGAACTGACGGCGCAGACGCTGGGCGGCGGCAGCGTGACCGGGCAAGGCTGGATCGAGCCACTGGGTGACGGAATCCCCGCCGAGCTGCGGCTGCGCGCCAGCCGCGCGCGCCCGGTCACCGGCGAGTTCGGCGAGGCGACGATGGATGCCGACCTGACCCTGCGCGGCCCGCTCACCAATGGCGGCAGCCTGGGCGGGCGCGTCACCATCACCCGGGCCGAGCTGCGCATCCCCGAGACGCTCGGCGCCAACATCCCCAGCCTGGGGCCGGTGCGTGAGGTGGGGCCGCTGCCGCCGGGGCGCCGCCCGCCGCCGGCGCCGCGCCGCGCCGCGCCCCCCTCAAGCAGCCTGCCGATGGCGCTGGATCTGGTGCTGGCTGCGCCGCGCGCCGTCTTCCTGCGCGGCCGCGGGCTGGAGGCGGAGCTGGGCGGCGAGATCACCGTCCGCGGCACCGCGAATGCGCCGGTGCCATCGGGCGCCTTCCGGCTGCGACGCGGCCAGTTCGACCTGGTCGGGCGGCGGCTCGATTTCACCCGCGGTATCGTCACTTTCGAGAGCGGCAGCTTCACGCCGACACTGGATTTCCTCGCCTCCGCGCGCAGCCGCAGCAACATCATCAACCTCAGCGTGAAGGGCACGCCGGAAAGGCCGGAACTGAGCGTGACGGCCGAGCCCGAACTGCCGCAGGACGAGGCACTGGCACGGCTGCTGTTCGACCGCGAGACCACGCGGCTTTCGCCCTTCGAACTGGCCGGAATCGCCCAGGCGGTGGCGCAGTTGGCCGGGGTGTTGCCGGCCGGTAGCGGCGTGTTGGACCGGCTGCGCACGGCGGCGGGGCTGGACCGGCTGGGCGTGGCCAGCGACGGCCAGCGCGGCGCGGCGGTCGAGGCCGGGCGGTACGTGGCGCCGGGCGTCTATGTCGGCGTGCGGCAGGGCACCAGCGGCACCGCCACAACCCCCGGCGTGGGGGTGCAGGTGGAACTGACGCCGCGGTTGCGGCTGGAAGGGCAGACGCAGACCGGGGCGGCGGGGGACCGGCTGGGCGTGACGTATGAGTATGAGTGGTGAACCAAGGCCAACTGCCAATGTAGAGTACACACGTGCATTGTTCAGTTGCTCGGTTCTGCATAAGTTTCTATCGAAATTCGATATAGTGCGGATTGACCAAGTGACCCTCAACCCAGATAAGCCAGGCCGTTTAGGACTTTGGGTTTGGATTGAGCGCATCGGTTTGATAGTCGGTATTGGGTACGCCGCGTATTCGGCCTTTGGGGCAGGTGGCGATGCCGAGAGAAAGCGAACTGTTGCATACATCGACGGGGTGGTTGGTTCTGCCCCATAAAATCAAAGAACAGCCTTGGCAGGTCACGTCAGTCCCCTGCGAGAAGGGATTTCTAGTGAAAGCGCCCAAACCGTTCTGACATTACAGGCCTCAGCTCAACAAATTATTCAAAGTCTGCGGCAATCGGTAGATTAGCGGAGACCAAAATTGCTCTTAATCAGGTCGTTACGGTTTGCGGAAGTCAAGACGTTTTAGTGATCGATCTACCGTCTGGCTTGGACGTGGGCGGTAAGGCTTGGCCACGCCTCCGCCAGCAGCCGCCACCCATAGAAGCGTGGCTGGTCCCCATGCGACACCTGGCTTGCGATGAGACGCGTCGCCGGATAGGCCGCCGCCACCGCCCGCGCGTTCCGCTCATTCG
>CAXTJY010000077.1:0-10757 GCA_964244395.1 uncultured Rhodovarius sp. | reverse complement strand
CGGTCTCCCAATTGCGCAGAGTTTCCACCTCGATGCCGAAGCGGGCGGCGAATTGTTCCCGGGTGAGGTCGAGGCGTTCACGCAACTCGCGGACATCGGGGATACTGGGAGGCAGGATTTCGGCGCTGGTGATGCCTGCCGCGGCGAGATCGGCGACCAGGACGGCAGCGTCTTCCACCATTGGCAGGGTGATGATGGCACGGCCGTCTTCCATCACCGCCTCGACCGCTCTTTTGGCGCGGAGAAGCGAGGCCCCGCGGTGGACGAGCGCCAGCATGGCGTCAACCGTCTTCATCTTGCGCAGCCCCCCCGCTGTCTGGCGCAGGACGAAGCTCGCGGGTGAACCGGATGCGACCCGGTCGACGTCCCGGACCAGCCCCCGTCGTGCGAAGCGCTCCTTCAATGACAAGCTCATCGAACTCGAATCCTTCCATCAAGGCCCTGGCGATCGCCCGCAAATTGGCCGTGCCCACGGCATTCGCGTGCAGGTCCTGAATATGCAGCCCCTCCAGCCAAAGCGTCCTGCCTACAATCAACGCGTCTGCGAAGACCGTCAGGCGGCCGAACGGCGTTGAGACCACGAGCGAAATGACGGGAGCCTCCGTCATATCGTCGCGCATTTCGAAGGCGATATCCTCGGCTCTCTATGCCACTACTATGGTGCCAATGGCCCAATGAAATCAACCCTGCCATCCCAACCCACATCCAGCGTCGCCACCTCTCCGAACGTCGCCCCCCGCCTGCCCGCCTCGCGGATGATCGGCCAGCTCGTGCCGATCATGCTCACGAAAGGCCAAGGGTCGCGCCAGTCCCAGCACGTGTCCCGTAGCGTGACCAGTCGGCGCAGGCGGCCGAAATAACCTGATCGCCCCGGCCGCAATTCGGTCAGGCAGGAATAGAATTGCTGCAGTTCGCGCTCGGCCCGGAAGCGGGGCGGCCGGCCTTCCAGCACGGCCGGCCCGATGTCCGCCGTTTCGAAGAAGTGCAGTCCGGACGTCGCCCGCGGATTGCACTCGATGGCCCAAGGCCGCCCCTCGGCATCCAGGATGAAGTCAAAGCTGAGGAACCCTGTCCACCCCGTGCCGGCCACGAAGCGCCCGATCCAGGCCTCCGCCGCCGCATGTTCGATTCGCTCGAAGGCAATCGCCACCGAGCCGGAGAACTGCGTGCCGCGATACAGCGCATTGCCCACAACCTTTCCCGCGCGCGCGACGGCGCAGGAGCTGATGATGTCGCCGCGCACCCTCGCCTGCAGCACCGTCTCCACCGGCTCCCGCGGAGGCGCCTCGCCGGCGGTGAAGAAACGCACGCCGCGGCCTGAGCAGGAGTGGACGGGCTTGGTGATGAAGTCGGCGCGCGCCGCCAGTGCCGCGGCTTCCGGCCTGCCGAGGGTGGCGCTGTCAGGCACGTCCAGCCCCAGCTCCCGCGCCCATTCGCAGAAGCCCAGCTTGTGGTGCGCCCGCAGCACGTCCGGCGCCGGCATGGTGAAGACAGGCACCCCGGCCAGATGCGCCACATGCATCGTCTCCTCCGAGACCGGCACCACCAGCGAGACACCCTCGGCCTCGACCACGCGGCTCAGCGCGGCCAGGTAGGCGGCATGCCCCGCCACCGGCGCCGGAACCCTATGGCTGGCCGACACGGCGCGCGAGGCGCCGACCAGCGTCCAGCCGAAGGGCTCCGCCACCACCACCCGCCAGCCGTTCGCGGCGAAGCTGCGCGCGATGTCCAGGCCCTTCGGCAGCCGGCCCAGGGTCAACAGCACGGTCAGCTTCATGCGAGGGTCGCCGGCGCGGCGGTCACGCTGCCTCCCGCGCGAGTGTCAGCGGCACCGCACGCTTCCTGCCCCGCAAACGGTGTAGATCGCCAGTAACCCGGGCCACGCATGCCACCCGCGCAACACCCGCGGCCTCATTCGGCCCGACGCACCGTGCACATCACCTGGCGCACCGGGCGAGTCGTCAGCCGCGCCGCCGGCCTTACCTTGCCCGGCTCGACCACCGAAAAATCATATCGACGGAACAGCCGCGCGATCAGCAGCACTGCCTCGGTCGTCGCGAAAGCCGCGCCGGCGCACACCCGGGGCCCAAGCCCGAACGGGATGTAGGTGCCGGGGATGATCTCGCTCTCCCGCTCGAAGCGATCGGGGTCAAAGGCGTGCGGGTTCTTCCAGAAGGCTTGGTGCCGGTGCAGCACCCAGGGCGCCACCATCACCATGGCGCCCCGTTTGACCTGATGCGTGCCGATGGTCGTCGCATCCAGCGCCACCCGCGGCAGGAAGGTGATGGGCGGGTACAGCCGAAGCGTCTCGCGGAACACGTTCCGCGTGAAGGTCAGGGCGCGAATGTGCTCGAAGCCGATCTCGCCATCGCCACACACCGCCGCCACCTCCGCCCGCAGCCGCGCCACCATCGCCGGCTGGGTCGCCAGGATGAAGAACACCCAGGTCAGCACGCTGGCGGAGGTCTCGTGCCCCGCCAGAAACAGCACGCCCAGCTGGTCGATCAGCTCCTCCCGGGTGAACGCCACGCCGTCCTCGCCGCGCGCCTGCACCACCGCCGCCGCGATGTCGTCGAACGACGCCCCGACGGCCAAGTGGGTATCGAGCAACTCACCCAGGTGCTTGCGAATGACGGCGCAGGCCTCCAGCACGCTGGCCTTCTGCGGCGCGCTCTTCCAGGCCGGGTCGAAGATCAGCCGCTTGATCTCCACCTGCGCCACGCTGCGCTCGAACTCGGAGAAGGCTTCGAACACGTCATGCGCCGCCTGCGTCTCCAGGCCGGTCGAGAACACGGTGCGGCAGATGATGTCTGCGGTGAGGTGGCTCATCGCCAGATCGAGCGAGAATGGTCCGTCCGCGGCGTCCAGCGTCGCCTCCGCCGCTTCCGCCCCCGCCACCATATCGGGGAAGGCGCGGTTGACGCGCATCATGGTCAGCGACGGGTCGATCATCGACCGCTGCCGCGCCCAGGTGGCGCCCGAACTGACGAAGATGCTGTCGCCGATCAGTGGCTCCAGCGCCTCCACCATCAGGTCCGATTTGGGGAAGATCCCTTCCGGGTCCGCCAGCACGCGGCGCACCTGCGCGGGTTCGTTGACGATGAGGATGGAGCGGCGCGACCAGCCCAGCCAGCCGATCTTCTGGCGGAAGGCGGCGGCGGGCAGCAGGCTCAGCAGGTCGCCATCGCCCTGCATCACCAGGCGCAGGAGCGAGATCAGGGCGGCATAGGAGGTCGGGCGCGGCGGGGTGAACATCACTGCGATTGCCCAACTTTACAGCCCGAACTGTCAAGTGGCACTGTCGCCCACCATGCTGCTGCTGTTCCACATTCTGGTGGCGGGCCATATCGCGACCGGCGCGACCGGCGCCATCACCTTTTGGGTACCCATCCTGGGCCGCAAGGGCGGGGCGGAGCATAGGAAATGGGGCCGCATCTTCACCGGCTGCATGCTGGCCACCGGCACCCTGGCGATCGGTATGAGCATCCTTACCCTGATCGACCCCATGGAAACCCACCCGCATCTGGAGAGCATGTTCGACGCCGTGTTCATCCGCGCCATCTTCGGCTGGCTGATGCTGCACATGGGCATTCTGACCGTGAACCTGGCCTGGTATGGCTGGCTGTGCGTGCTGAACCGCCGCGACCACCTGGCCAACCGCACGCCTTTCAATTTGGGACTACAGGCCGCTGTCATCCTGGCCGCGATCAACTGCGCGGCGCAGGGCGTGCTGGCCGGTCAATACCTGATGTGCGGCCTGGCCATCGTCGGCATCACCACCGGAATCACCAACCTGGTCTTCATCCTGGGCCCGCGCCCGGCCCCGCTGGTGTGGCAGAAGGAGCACCTCAAGGGCCTCGTGGGCTGCGGCATCAGCGTCTACACCGCCTTCTTCGCCTTCGGCTCCGTCCGCATCCTGCCGGAGCTGGCGCTGCATCCGGTGATGTGGGCGATCCCTCTCACCACCGGGGTGCTGATGATCCTGTACCACTGGCGCCAGATCGGGCTGCTGCGCCGGCGCGCGGCTTGAAGGTCCTCGTCGTCGGTGCCGGCGTGGGCGGGCTCACCGCGGCGGCCGACCTCGCGCGGCGCGGCTGCGACGTCACCGTGTTGGAGCGCGCCGCCAGCCACGGCGGCAAGATGCGGCACGTGTTGGGCATGGATGCCGGCCCAACCGTCTTCACCATGCGTTGGATTTTCGAGGCGCTGTTCGCCGATGCCGGCGAGACCCTGTCCGACCACCTGACCATCCACGCCACCGACATCCTGGCCCGGCACGCCTGGCGTGCCGGCGGGCGGCTGGACCTGTTCGCCGATATCGATCGTTCCGCCGACGCCATCGGCGTTTTCGCGGGGGCGCGGGACGCCCAGGGCTACCGCGACTTCTGCGCCCGCGCCGCCGCCATCTACCGCACACTCGAACAGCCCTTCATCGCCGCGCAGCGGCCCTCGGCCTTCGGCTTGCTGCGCGGCGCCGGCATCGGCCCGATGTGGCGCACGGCGCCATTCCGCAGCATGTGGTCCGCGCTGGGTGACCATTTTTCCGACCCGCGCCTGCGCCAGCTCTTCGGCCGTTACGCCACCTATGTCGGCTCCTCGCCCTGGTTCGCGCCGGCGACGCTGATGCTGGTGACGCATGTCGAGCGGGAGGGCGTGTGGCTGGTGCAGGGCGGCATGCGGGCGGTGGCTGATGCCTTGCGTGGCCTGGCCGAACGCCAGGGCGCGCGCTTCCGCTTCGATGCCGACGTGACCCGCATCATCGCCGAGGGCGGCCGCGCCACCGGGGCGGAACTGGCCGATGGCGAACGCATCGCCGCCGATGCCGTGCTGTTCAACGGCGACGCCGCCGCCCTGGCCGCCCTGGGCGCCCCTCCACCCCCGCCGGCGCAACGCAGCCTCTCCGCCATCACCTGGTGCATCAGCGCGCCGACTCGTGGCTTCGAACTGGCGCACCACAACGTCTTTTTCGCCGAGGATTACGCGGAGGAGTTCCGGGCGATCTTTGGCCGCGGCGCGATCACAGCCGTTCCCACCCTCTATCTCTGCGCGCAGGATCGCGGCCATGGCAGCCCCGCGCCGGGCACGCCGGAACGGCTGCTGCTGCTGATCAACGCGCCGCCCAACGGCGACCGCGCAGCGCTGGACCCCGCCGCCTTCCAGCCGCGCGTCGAGGCGCTGCTGCGGGCCTGCGGATTGGAGATCGGAGAAGGCGACCGCATCGCCACCGGCCCTGCCGGCTTCCACGCACTGTTCCCCGCCACCGGCGGCGCGCTCTACGGGCAGGCCAGCCACGGCGCCACCTCCACCCTGCGCCGCTCCGGCGCAGCGTCGCGCCTGCCCGGCCTCTATCTCGCCGGTGGCTCGGTCCACCCTGGCCCCGGGGTGCCGATGGCCGCCATGTCCGGCCGGCTGGCGGCGGATCGGGTGCTACGGGATCGGGCAGAGCGATAACGCCGCGGCCGGGGTCCGCCAAAGGTACGTGCACTGCGAATTGGGATGGGCGCCATGCCAAGTCTGCGGGTGCCGGCGGCGGCGAAACCGTGCGATCTGCCCCCATCGCGCGCAGCTTTCGCGCCAACCGCCACCGTCGTCGACGTTTCGCGCCACCAGCGGGCAGCGCCGACGCCTACCCTCCTCCCGCGACCCGCAACCTTGCCCCGGGTGTCGCGTTCACCCGGTCTCGAAGGATAGAGCGAATGCAGATTAGCGCCGGCTGCCAGATCATCTACGACTGCCCGCAGCCCACCCCCATGCTCTTCATGGTCAGCCCGCACCCCTCTCGCGCGGTCGATCTGGTTGGGCCGCATCGCGTCACCCTCGCGCCGCCCGTGCCCTTCCGCGAATACACCGACGGCTTCGGCAACACCTGCACGCGGCTGGTGGCCCCGCCGGGGCGGATCACCGTCACCACCCAGCTGCTGATCCGCGATTCCGGCTTGCCTGATGCGCAATTCCCCCAGGCCTGGCAGCGCAAGGTGGAGGACCTGCCGGACGACATTCTGGTCTATCTGCTGGGCAGCCATTACTGCGACACCGACCGGCTGGCCAACATCGCCTGGAACATGTTCGGCCACATCCAGCCCGGCTGGGCCAAGGTGCAGGCGATCTGCGACTGGGTGAACGGCCACATCCAGTTCGGCTACCACAACGCCCGCCCGACCCGCACCGCCTCCGAGGCGTATCACGAGAAGGTCGGCGTGTGCCGCGACTTCGCGCATCTGGCCGTCACGCTCTGCCGCTGCGTCAACATCCCGGCGCGCTACTGCACCGGCTACCTGGGCGACATCGGCGTGCCGGTGGCCGGACCGATGGACTTTGCGGCGTGGTTCGAGGCGTTCATCGACGACCGCTGGCACACCTTCGACCCGCGCAACAACGTGCCGCGTATTGGCCGCATCCTGATGGCGCGGGGGCGTGACGCCACGGACGTGGCCATCGCCACCACCTTCGGCCCCTGCAGCCTGGCCGGCTTCACCGTGTTCACCGACGAGGTGTTGGCCGTCGCGTAGAGTTTTACCTTGCTGGCAACCTCCGGGGTAGCGGCCCGTTCATCACGGGCCACCACAGGAGGAATGTCGTGAACCGACACATCATGTTTGCCGGCGCCGTCGCGGCGCTGTGCTTGACGAGCTCACTCGCCATCGCGCAGGACCAGGTCACCCACGTGCAGACCGCGCGCGAGCTGGGCTCGGTCTGCGATCCGCAGACGACGGGCGTGCCGCGGCTGGAGGCCATTGCCTACTGCCAGGGCTTCATGACCGGCTTCGGCCAATATCACGCTCTGACGCATCCCGCGGGCCGCCCGGGCCAGCTCTTTTGCGTGCCCAACCCAGGACCCTCCATAGCGCAGTCGGGCATCGCCTTCGCGCGATGGACCCGGGAGAACCCGCAACATGCCGGCGAGCCCGCCCTCGACGGCGTGCTGCGCTGGGCCGAAGCCAGTTTCCCGTGCCCCGCCGCACCCGCCGCGTCGCGCCGCGCTGCGCGCCCCGCCCGTTGAGGAGAAATATCATGCGCTCGCTTCGTCTTTCTTTCGCGCTTGCCGCCGGCCTCGGTCTGTCCGCCTGTGCTGGCCTCAACCCCACCCAGCAGCGCACCGCTACCGGTGCACTCGGCGGCGCTGCCGTCGGCGGCATCCTTGGCTCCTTCAGCGGCAATGCAGGGCTCGGGGCGCTCCTGGGGGCGGGCGTCGGCGGTGCTGGCGGATATCTCTACGATCGCTCTCAGCAATCGGCTGGCTATGGCCGTGGCTATGGTGGCGGCTCCAACCGCGGTTATCGCGGCGGTTATTGAGGGCTTGTGGCTGGCCATGCGATGGGCATCGGCCAGCCGCCTGCCTGCCCGGTAAGCGATGGTACCCTGCAACCAGTGCCAGGCCGCCTGCACCGGCCCGTTGGCCGGATTGTACCTGACCGGGGGCGGGACGATCTTCTCCCTTCGCCGGAGGGGTGAGGCAGATTGATCGGCCGCCGTGACCTTGTTTTCTGCGGGCCCGCGGCGGCCGCCCTAACGCCATACGGCTCGGCCGCCGCGCCCGACCGCCTGGTCCGCATCATCGTCCCGTTGCCGGCCGGTAGCGTGCCTGATGTGGTGGCGCGGCTTCTTGCCGAGCGGCTGGCCTCCCAATGGGGCGTGCCGGTGGTGGTGGACAACCGGCCGGGGGCCAGCGGCGCCATCGGCGTCGAGGCCGCCATCCGCGCGCCGGCGGACGGGTACACGCTGTTGCTGGGCAGCAGCGGCCCGATGGCGATCTTGCCGGCCGTCAGCCGCCGCCTATCCTACGACCCGCGGCGCAACCTGGAGCCCCTGGCGCGGGTGGCGGATTTCCCGCTCGTGGTGCTGGCCTCCACCAACTCCGGGCTGCGCAGCTTCGCGGACCTTCTGGCGCGCACCCGTGGGCCGGGCGAGCCGATGGACTATGCCGCGGGCGATCTCGGCTCGACCCAGCATCTCGCCGGGGCGCTGCTGACGATGATGGGCGGGCTGCGGATGAACCACATCCCCTACCGCGCCGCCCTGGCGCATGCCGATCTGATCGCCGGGCGCATCCCCGTGATGATCGACAGCCTGACGGCAGTGCTGCGGATCATCCGCGACGGGCTGGCGGTGCCGCTGGCGGTCTGCGGCAGCAACCGCTCCGCGCAACTGCCGCAGGTGCCGACCGTGGCCGAAGCCGGCGTGGCGGGCTACGAGGCGGTGGGCTGGATGGGCGTCTTCGCACCGGCCGCGACGCCGGGGGCGGTGGCGGCCGATCTGTCGGCGGCGCTGCTGGAAGCCGCTCGCGACCCGGTGACGGCGCGGCGCATCACAGCCGCCGGCTCGGACGTCTCGGTGCAGGACGGCCCGGCCTTCGGTCGCTTCGTCGCCGATGAGCTGGTGAAATGGCGGCGGTTGGGTGAGCTGGCCGGCATCTCGATCGATTAACGCCGGAAGGCTGCGGCCTCGGGCACCAGTTCATCGAGGATCTTCGCCGACGAGATCACTCCCGGCACGCCGGCGCCGGGATGGGTGCCGGCGCCCACCAGATACAACCCGGCCAGTTCCTCACTGCGGTTGTGCGGGCGGAACCAGGCGCTCTGAAACAGTTGCGGCTGCATGGCGAAGGCCGCACCCTCGAAGGACAATAGCCGGTCGCGAAAATCCTGCGGCGTCAGCATGCGCGAGGTGACGATGCTCTCGCCCAGTCCCGGCATGATCGTCTCCTCCAGCCGTCGCTGCACCCGGGCGCGATACGCCTCCGCCTCCGCCGCCCAATCGGTGCCGCTGCCCAGGTTAGGCACCGGCGACAGCACGTAGAAGGCATCGCAACCGGGCGGCGCGACCGAAGGGTCGGAGGCGCTGGGGCGGTGCAGGTACAGGCTCATGTCATCGGGCAGGTGGCGGCGGGTGAAGATGTCGCGCAGCAACCCCTCATAACGCGGCCCCAGCACCATGCAGTGGTGATAGACGTCCTCGAAGCGGCGGCTGGTTCCAAAGTACCAAACAAACAAACTCATCGAGTATTTGGCGCGGGCCAGCTTGCGGTCGGTCCAGCGGCGCCGCTTGTGCGTTTTCAGCAGGCGCGAGTAGGTCCACGCAGGATCGGCGTTGCTGACCACGATGTCGGCGGTGATGGCCTCGCCGCTGGCCAGCCGCACGCCGCTGGCCCGCCCCCCTTCAACGGTGATTTCCGCCACCTCGGCCTCATAGCGGAAGGTGCCACCCTGGTCCTCCGCCAGCTTCACCAGCCCGGCGGCGATCGCGCCGGTGCCGCCCATGGCGTAGTGCACGCCGTGTAACCGCTCCAGGTGCTGGATCAGGCAGTAATAGGCCGTGGTGGTGAGCGGATTGCCGCCGATCAGCAGCGGGTGGAAGCTGAAAGCGACGCGCAGCTTTGGGTCGGTGAAGTAGTCGCTGACCTTGCTGAACACGCTGCGCATGCCGCCCAGCCGCAGCATATCGGGCGCCTCGCGCAGCATGCGGGCAAAGCTGTGGAAGGGTTGGTCGGCCAGCTTTTCGAAGGCCACCTTGTAGATGTCGGCGCTGTCGGCGATGCAGCGGCGGAAGCCCTCCACCTCGGCGGGATTGATCCGGGCGACTTCCGCTTCCATGCGTGCCACATCGTCGAAGGCGGAGAAGACGGTGCCGTCGTCGAAACGGATTTCGTAGAACGGGTCCATCCGTTTCAGGGTGATGTCATCGGCCATGCGACGGCCGCACAGCGCCCACAGCTCCTCCAGTAAATAGGGTGCTGTGATGATGGTGGGGCCGGCATCGAAGGTGAAGCCGTCCTGCCGGAAGACATAGGCGCGGCCGCCGGGGGCATCGAGCTTTTCGACGATGGTGACGCGCCAGCCGCGGGCGCCGAGACGGATGGCGGCGGCCAGGCCGCCGAAGCCGGCGCCGATGATGAGGGCGTGCGGACCGCGCTCTGTCATGGCCGGCCCCCGAGCCGGCCATCTCCCAGGCCTTGGGCGGTCATCCCGTCACGGGCGCGACCTGTTCGTCCCGCAGCTGGGCGCGGGGCTGCCGGAGGCGTAGCACCGCTGCCGTGGTGGTTGGCCGGGTCGAGCCCGGCCATGACGATTTTGGGGAAAGTCAGCTCCATCGCAGCGTGATGAGGGCAAGGGCTGCGAATCTGCAAGTCTTGGAGAAGCCGACCAGCGCGAGGAACACCCCCAGCCGCTCCCCCATTAGCCCCGCCATCACGGTCAGCGGGTCGCCCACCACCGGCAGCCAGGCCAGCAGCAGCGACCAGCGGCCCCAGCGCGCATACCAGCCGCGCGCCCGTTGCAGTGCAGTCGGGTTGACCGGAAACCATCGTCTGCCGGCAAAGCGTTCGAGCCGGGCGCCCAGCCACCAATTCACCACCGATCCCAGCGTATTGCCCAGGCTGGCGACGGCGACCAGAAGCCAGGGCGCGCCGACGCCGCCCAGCAGTAGCCCCACGAAGACTGGCTCCGACCCGATGGGCAGCAGCGTGGCGGCGCCGAAGGCGGTCACGAACAGCCCCAGCAGCGCGGCTACCAGAACGGCCTCGGCACCTTCACCGGCAGCAGCATCTGCACCGCGGGGTTGGCGAAGCGGTCGAGCTCCAGGCTCTCATGCACGGCGGTGACCTGCTGACCCAGCAGGCAGGTGCGGATTTCCGAGCGAGAGTAAAACGGCGCGTCCTCCAGCGTGCGGACCAGGGTGGCGGCGCCGTTGTCGGATCGCGTCGGCCTGGCCACGCGCCACAGGGTCTTCGGCAGCCTGGCAGGGGGCGGCGGGGCAAAATC
>CAXTJY010000076.1:4661-10970 GCA_964244395.1 uncultured Rhodovarius sp. | reverse complement strand
GTCAGGCTCATAACCTGAAGGTCACAGGTTCAAATCCTGTCCCCGCATCCCTTTTGGCGCGACAAACTCCCAAACCCCTGGCGGCCGTTGCGCTATCAGGGGAGAGCCGGTCCGGCGAGAGCAGCGCGATGACACATTCCGCCGCGCGCCCAGCCGCAGGACTTTATGCGGCCCACCGCTTGTCACCCATCGCCGAAACGGCAAGGCTGCGGGCGGAGGAGACCACCGATGCACGCCGCATGGCCGCGCCGCCCTTGGCGCTGATCCAATATCTTAACCGGGTGCAGTTCGGTCCCGGCTCGCTGGCGGAACTGCGCGCCGAACTCCGCCTCGCCGGCATCACAAGACCGCTGATCGTCACTGATCCTGGCGTCGTCCAAGCTGGCCTCCTGGAGCAACTGCTTGCCTTCCTGCCGCCCGGCATCGCCGTGCACGATACAGTCCCACCCAATCCCAACGAAGCCGCCGTCCGGGCCGCCACGGCCGCCTACGGCGCCGCGGGCGCCGACGGCGTCATCGGCCTGGGTGGCGGCTCGCCGCTGGATCTCGCCAAGGCGGTTGCGCTGTCCGCCACGCATGATGCCACGTCGCTGGCCAGATATGCGGTGGTGGAGGGCGGCCTGCCACGCATCACCGCCGCCGCGGCCCCGGTCATCGCCATCCCCACCACGGCCGGCACCGGCAGCGAGGTCAGCCGCGGCGCCCTGATCGTCATGGCCGATGGCCGGAAGCTATCCATCGGCTCGCCGCACCTCATCCCCCGGGCCGCGATCTGCGACCCCGAACTCACCCTCGGCCTGCCGCCTGGCCTGACCGCGGCCACCGGCATGGACGCCCTGGCCCACTGCATCGAGACGCTGTGCTCCCCGCGCGACAATCCGGTGGCGGACGCCATCGCGTGCGACGGCTTGCGGCGCGGCTGGGCGGCGCTGCCGCGCGCGGTCGCCGATGGCGGCAACTTAACCGCACGGCGAGAGATGATGCTGGCCTCGCTTCAGGGCGCGCTCGCCTTCCCCAAGGGACTCGGCGCGGTGCATGCGCTCTCCCACGCGCTGGGCGCCCTGCCCGCCTGTCCGCATCACGGCACGCTGAATGCGCTATTGCTCCCCGGCGTACTGCGCTTCAATGCCCCGGCACTGGCGGCCGTGCTGCCAGTCCTGGCCGGGTCGATGGGCATGCCCGATGCCGATGCCGACGCCCTGGCCGACGCCATCGCCGCGCTCAATCGCCGCCTCGGCCTGCCGGAAAGCCTGGCGGGCATGGGTATCGTGCCTGCAGACCTGCCCATGGCGGCCGCGGCCGCGATGCGCGACCATCATCATCTCACCAATCCGCGGTCTGCCAGCGAGGCCGATTACCTCGCCATCCTGACCGCCGCCTGACACGGAGCGTCCGCGCCTTGATCGACGAGCCGCAAACCATGTTCCAGAAGATTTGGAACGCCCATCGCGTGCTTGATCGCGAGGACGGTCAGACGCTGCTCTATGTGGACCGGCATTTGGTGCATGACGGCTCGGCCCCCGCCTTCGAGATGCTGCGCCAGCGAGGCCTCGCGCCCCGCGCGCCGGAACGCATCTTCGCCACCCCCGACCATTACGTGCCGACCGACACGCGCGACGTTGCCGCAATCGCGAATGACGAGCACCGCGGGATGGTGGAAAGCCTGGAGCGCAACGCCACCGCGGGCGGCTTTCAGCTCTTCGGCCTGCGCGATGGCAGGCAGGGCATCGTGCATGTCGTCGGGCCGGAGACCGGGCTGACCCAGCCCGGCATGCTGCTGGTCTGCGGCGACAGCCACACCTCCACCCATGGTGCGCTTGGCGCGCTGGCTTTCGGGATTGGCATGACGGAGGTGGCGCACGTGCTGGGCAGCCAGACGCTATGGCAACGCCGGCCCCGCACCATGCGCATCACCGTGGACGGGGCGCTTGGCCGCGGCGTCACGGCGAAGGACGTCATCCTGCACATCATCGCCAGCATCGGTGCCGCCGGCGCCACCGGTTACGTCATCGAATATGCCGGCAGCGCGATCCGTGGTCTGTCGATGGAGGGCCGCCTGACGCTGTGCAACATGTCCATCGAGGCGGGCGGCCGAGCCGGCATGGTGGCGCCGGACGAGACCACGTTCGCCTTCCTCGCCGGCCGCGAATACACGCCTGCGGGTTCGGATTGGATGCGTGCCTTGGAACGCTGGCGCGACTTGCCGAGCGACCCCGGCGCGGTCTTCGACCGTGAAGTGATGCTGGATGGCGCCGCCATCGCCCCCATGGTCACCTGGGGCAACAGCCCGGAGGATGCCTTGCCGGTGGATGCGGTGCTGCCCGACCCACAAGCCGCGCCCGATGCCGCGCGCCGAGATGCCATGACCGAGGCCTTCGCCTATATGGGCCTGACGCCCGGTGAGGCCCTGGAAAGCCTGGCGGTGGACCGCGTCTTCATCGGCTCCTGCACCAACGGCCGCATCGAGGACATGCGCGCCGCCGCCACCATCGCCCGGGGGCGCCAGGTCGCCGCGGGGGTGACGGCTTGGGTGGTGCCGGGTTCCGCCCCGGTGAAACGCGCGGCGGAGGCGGAGGGGCTGGACCGCATATTCCGCGACGCCGGCTTCGAATGGCGCGAGGCCGGCTGTTCCATGTGCCTCGGCACCAATGGCGAAATCGGCGCTCCGGGCCAGCGCATCGCCGCCACCTCCAACCGCAACTTCCGCGGCCGGCAGGGGCCGGGGGTGCGCACGCATCTCATGAGCCCGGCGATGGCGGCGGCGGCGGCGGTGACCGGGCACATCACCGATGTCCGCCGGATGGATGGCTGAGTCGTTGCAACCCTTCATCACGCTGCGTTCGAACGCCGTCCCCTTCGCGCGCGACAACATCGACACCGACCAGATCCTGCCAGCGCGCTACCTCTCTCGCCCACGCGACGACAACCACGGCAACTACCTGTTTCGCGACCTGCGGCTGACGCCTGACGGAGCCGAGCGGCCCGACTTCCCGCTCAATCGGGACGCCTGGCGCGGAGCCCGCATCGCCCTGGGCGGGCGCAACTTCGCCTGCGGCTCTTCGCGCGAGAATGCGGTATGGGCGCTGTACGACCACGGCATCCGAGCCGTCATCGCCCCCTCCTACGGCGACATCTTCGCGACGAACTCGGTCAAGAACGGGCTGCTGCCCGTGGTGCTGCCGGAGGAGGTGGTGGCCGGGATGATCGCCGCCGTCGAGGCAGACCCGCAGGCCGAAATCACCGTCGATCTGCCGTCGCAGACCGTCACTGGCCCGGACGGCACCGTGCATCCTTTCGACATTGATCCTTTCAACAAGCGCTGCCTGCTGGAGGCGCTGGACGAACTCGCCTTTACCCTGACTCATGCCGAAGACATCGCCGCGTTCGAACGGCGCATCGGCCGGAGCAATTCCTGAGGAGGAACGGATATGCGCATGACCAGACGTGGCCTGCTGGCCGCCCCGCTATTGGCAACCCCGGCGCTGGCCCAGGCCGAGTGGCCGAACCGGTCGATCCGCTTCATCGTGGCCTTCGCCGCGGGCGGTGCGGCCGACACCGCCGCGCGCTCCATCGCCGCCGATATGCAGGAGGCGTTGGGGCAGAGCATCGTCATCGAGAACCGCACCGGCGGCAATGCGGTGGTCGCTGCCAGCGCCACCCTACAATCGCCGGCCGACGGTTACACATTCCTGGTCGATGCGGCGAACCAGTTGACCAACCCCCTGCTGATGCGCGACCTGCCCTTCGACTACCTTACCGCCTTCATACCCGTGACGCAGATCAGCTCCTTCCCGCAGGTCATCGCGGTGAAGCAGGATTTTCCGGCGCGCACCCTGGCGGAATTTGTGGCGCATGCGCGGGCAAACCCCGGCACCGTCAGCGTGGGCACGCCGCCCGCCGCCGGCATGGCGCACCTGGCGCTGGCGGCGTTCGAGAAGGCGGCCGGCATCCGCCTGGTGCATGCCGCCTATCGCGGCGGCGCGGATGCGGCGCGCGACATCATGTCGGGCAGCATCGACGCGGTGCTGATCACCACCTCTTCCGTTCGTCCGCCGGTGAATTCGGGCAAGGCGCGGGTGTTGGCAGTGACCAGCCTGCAGCGCATCCCCTCCCTGCCGGATGTGCCCACCATCGCCGAGTCCGGCTATCCCGGCTACGACGTGAATGACTGGAACGGGATCTTCGCGAGCCAAGGCACGCCGGCGCCGATCGTGGCGCGGCTGGCGGCGGTGGCGGCGGTCTCGGCACGGTCGGCCGCCGTACGGGCGCGGATGGACCCGGCGGGCGCCATCATGGTGGGCAACTCGCCGGACGACTTCGCCAGTTGGCTGGCGGCGCAGCGCCGGAACGCCGCGGATGTGATCCGCAGCGCCGGCATCACCCTGGGGTAGGCCCCTACCGGAAGGGTGGAGAGTACATCAGCCCGCCGCGCGTCCACAGCTCGTTCTGGCCGCGCGGCATGGCCACCGGCGTGCCGGGCCCGAAATGCCGGTTGTACAGCTCGCCGTAATTACCGATGGCGCGTACCGCGTTCAACGCCCAGGCCGGGTCCAGCCGCAGCCCCTGCCCCACTTCCGGCAGCGCCCCCAGCAGCCGGCGGATGTTGGCATCCTGCGAGGACGCACGCATCTGCGCCGCATTTTCCCGGGTGATGCCGCTTTCCTCAGCCTCGATCAGGGCGAAGACGTACCAGCGCACGATCTCGAACCAGTTCTCGTCGCCGCGCCGGATCACCGGCATGTACGGTTCCTTGCTGAAACGCTCAGGCAGGATGATCCACTCCGCCGGCGTCGGCAGAGCGGACTGCGCCGAGGCCAGGCCGGAGGCGTCCATGCCGTAGGCGTCGCAGCGGCCGGCGGCCAGGGCGCGCACGATCTGGTCCTGATCGGCGAACAGTACGGGGGTGAAGGTCAGGTTGCGGCTGCGGAAATACTCGGCCGTGATGCTTTCGTTGGTGGTCCCCTGCAGCAGGCAGATCGAGGCGCCGGCCAGCCCGGCCACGTTCTGCGCATTGGTGCTGCGCCGGGCCATGAAACCATGCCCGTCGAAAAAGTAGTTGGCGGTGAAGCGGATGCCCAGCGTGCTGTCGCGCAGCACCGTGTGGGTGCTGGTCAGCATCAGTACATCCACTTCGCCAGCGGCCAGCGCGGTGAAACGCGTGGCGAAGGTCAGGGGCACCCAGCGCACTTTGGTGGCGTCACCGAAGATGGCGGCAGCCAGGCCGCGGCACAGATCGGCCACCATGCCCTGGTATTCGCCGCGCGAATCGACGGTGGTGAAGCCCGGCGTGTTGGTGTTGACGCCGCAATTGAGCTGGCCCCTCGCCCGCACCGCATCCAGCGTGGCCTGCGCCTGAGCTGGGGCGGCAAGGCCCGCGGCCAATGCCGCGCCCATGAACCATTTCCACATGCCTACACGCCTTCCTGTTGACGGCCGAGTGTCGGCGGGGCGCGCGACACCGGTCAAGAGCAGGTTGCGCGGGTCCCTACCGAACGGGCGGATGAGACCGCTTCCAGGGTGTCGCTTTGCCACGATGCGGCAGCGCGGGACGCCGCCTGAGACGGCGCCGGTCCCTCAGCGCGCGGCGATGCTCAACGCGCTGCCGGCCATCACCAGGCTGCTGCCACGATTGGCCAGTTGCATGGCCCGGGCCGAGCGGAACAGCCGCCGCGCGCGCGCCGCCGCCAGCGCATAGGCGCTCAATACCCCTGTTGCGATCACGAGGACGATCCCGAAAAGCTGCGCGAAGCCCAGCGGCGTCAGGCTACCCAGATCCACCACGCTGGGCAGCAGGGCCAGGAAGAAGGCGATGGCCTTGGGGTTGCCCAGGTTGATGGCCAGGCCGGTGAAGAAGAGACGCTGCCTGTCACGCGGCGCTTCGGCCACCGCGGTCGGGGAGGCCGCACGGGTCCACAGCTTCCACGCCATGTAGAGCAGGTACGCCGCGCCCAGGTAGCGGATGACCAGGAAGACGGTGGCGAAATGGCTGGCCAACAGCGCGAGACCGGTGGCCGCGACGGTAAACCAGATCAACGCGCCGGCCACGAAGCCACCGATGAAGGCCGGCAGCCCTGCGGTGCCATGCGCCAGCACCCGAGCGACCAGCGAGGTGACCCCCGGCCCCGGCAGGATTAGCACTGCCAGATACGCCGCGGCAAAGACGAGAAGACTTGAAGTATCCATGATGCCGCCAGTTCGATATATCTGGATTAGTCTAAAATCAAACGATGACGCAAGCCAAGCCCTACGCCGCCCGCGCCGGTGCGTCGACGATGCGGCACGCCACGAATCCCCCGCACGCGAAGGAGA
>CAXTJY010000076.1:0-4651 GCA_964244395.1 uncultured Rhodovarius sp. | reverse complement strand
CTCCACCGCCACCACCCGGTCCGCGATATCGAGGATGCGGGGGTCGTGGGTCACCAGCAGGATCGGGGTGCCACGCCGGCGGGCCAGGTCGCGCAGCAGGTGCACGACCTCCTGGCCCGAAGCGCGGTCGAGCGCCGCCGTCGGCTCATCGGCCAGGATCAGGCCGGGCTCCGCCACCAGAGCACGGGCCACCGCCACCCGTTGCCGCTGCCCGCCGGACAGCTTGGCCGGCACCTTGTCCACATGATCAGCCAGCCCCACTGCCCCCAGCATCTCCGCCGCGCGGGCCAGACGCTGCCGCTCCGAAAGGCCGCCATGCAGCTCAAGCGCCATCGCCACGTTCTGCCGCGCGGTCAGGAAGCCCAGCAGATTGTGGCTTTGGAAGATGAAGCCGATGCTGCGGCGCAGGGCCACGCGCTGGGTCTCGCGAGCGCCCATCAGCTGCTGCCCCAGCACCATGGCGGAGCCCGTCTGCATCGCCCGCAGCGCGCCGATCAGTGTCAGCATCGTCGTCTTGCCGGAGCCCGATGGGCCGGTCAGCAACACGATCTCCCCGGCCTCGACCCGCAAATCGATGTCCCGCAGCACCAGCCGGCGAAGCTCGCCCTCGCCATAGGCGAACTGGACCTGGCGCAGCTCGACCGGCGCCGGCGCCATCAGAACATGTCGGCCGGGTTGGCGTCGCGCAGCTTGCGGACCGCCAGCAGGCCGGCGACGGCGCACATGGCGAAGATCAGCAGGAAGACGGTCGCCGCGCGATCCAGCGGCATGTGCAGCGGGAGGAAGGTCGCCTCGGCGACGTAGTCATACAGGAAGATCGACAGAACGTAGCCCGGAAGGAAGCCGATGAACGCCAGGATGACAGCCGCCCCCATCACCACCCGCGCCAGATAGAAATTGGAGTAGCCCATGGCCTTCAGCGTCGCATATTCGCTGAGGTGCCCGGCCACGTCGGCGAACAGGATTTGGTAGACGATCACCATGCCGACCACGAGGCCCATGATCGAGCCGAAGCCGAAGATGAAGCCGATGGCTGTCCCCTCCTCCCAATATCGCCGCTCCTCCGCCACCATCTGGGCGTGGCTGCGCACCGCCACGTCGCGCGGCAGCAGCGCCTGCAGCCGCGCCTGCACCTGCGCCGGATCGGCGCCTGGCCGCAGCCGCAGCGCCACCATGTCGGCATTCGACGCTTGGCGGGTGAAGATACGGCGGAAGTTGGTCTCGCTCATCACCGCATTGCCGTCGGCGCCGAAGCTGGGGCCGATCTCGACCAAACCGACCACCTCGAAGTCGCGATTGCCGAGCTGCACCCCGAAGGCGCCGCGTTGGTTGAACCATTCGGCGATCGGGCCGAACTCCGGCTTGGAACGCATGTCCCAGGCGAAGGTATCGGGCCGGCTGAGCAGGGGCGCCAGCGCCGTCAGCCCCTGGAAATCCAGCGCCTGGCCTGCTGGATCGAGCCCGATCACCTGCGCCGCCCGCCGACCGCCGGTCCGCGGATTGCGCACCGTCGCCTGTGCCAGATAGATCGGCACCGCCAGCACCACATCGGGATCGGCCAGCGCCTGCCATGCCCGGGCGCGTGGGATCTGCTCGGTGCGGAAGCTCGCCTCGGTCATCGGATGGGCCAGGAACATATCCGCCCGCATCGCCGTCAGCAGGTTGGACGCGCTGTCGAACAAGGCGCCGCGAAAGCCGAGTTGCATGAAGACCAGCAGGGAGGCGAACATCACCCCGGCGATGGCGGTGGCCAGGCGGGCGCGGTCGGACAGCAATTGCCTCCAGGCCAGCCGTAGCGGAAGGATCAGGCCGGACAGCACATCCTGCTGCGGCTGCATCCGCTGCGGCACCGGGGCCGGTGGCACTGCCCCCTGATCCGATGCGGACAGCGCCGGGGCTCGCGGCGCCCAGGGCAATGGCTTGCGCGCGATCTCGTTCACGTCAGCGCGGCTCCACCGACGCGCGCGCCGCGGCCCGCATCGCCACCTGCACCTGCATGTTGGAGCGCCGGGCGAGCAATTGCCGGGCTTCCTCATGCAGGGTCAGCCGCACCTCCACCGTGCGCGCATCCACCGCCGCCACCGGGTCGGTGCCCGCCTGCGTGGTCCGCCGCACCGTCCAGCCGATCTCGCGCAGCGTCGCCTGGTAGCGGCGGGGCTCGCCCGGCACGATGATCTCGGCGTTCATCCCCACCGCCAGCCGGGGGATGTCGGTTTCGTACACATCCGCCACCACGTCGATCGCGCTGAGATCGGCCATTTCCAGCAGCCCGTCCCCGCTGCCCACCTGGTCGCCGGGGCGGGCGAAAACGCGCAGCACCGTGCCGGCGATGGGCGCGGCGACACGGGACAGCGCGGCATCCGCGATGGCCTTCGCCAGCAGCGCCTCGGCGCTCGAGACGCGCGCTTCGGCCAGCGAAACATCCTCCTGCCGTGGGCCGGAGAGGGTTTCCAGGTCGGCCACCGCCTGGTTGCGCTCAGCCGTGGCGCGGGTGGCGGCGAAGCGGTTGCGCTCCGCCACTGCTTCGGCGCCGGCGCCGCTCGGCACCAGCCGGTCGGTTCGGATGGCGTCGCGCCGGGCGATCTCCTCTTGCGCCGCCAGGCTGGCGATGCGGGCACGCTGCGCCTCGATCTCGCTCGGCCGGCCGCCGGCGCGGGTGCGGTCCAGCGCTGCACGCTGCTCCGCCAGATTGGCCTCGGCGCGCAGAACTTCGGCATCCTTCAGAGGGGAATCGGCGAATTCCGCCACCACCTGGCCCTCGCTGACCTCGTCGCCTTCGGCCACCAACAGGCGGGATAGGCGCGTCACCGACAGGCCGCCGGGCTGGTTGAGGCGACGGATGCGGCTGCGCGGTTCGACCCGGCCGAGCGCGCCCACGCCTTGCGCCACCGTGGGCGCCGTCGGCGCCGCGGTGACCACCGGCGGCGGCGCGGCCTGTTGCCCGGCGAACCAGCCGCCCGCGAAACCCAGGGCCAGCAGCGCGATGGCGAGGAGGGCGCGCTTCACAGCAGCGTCTCCAGAGCCCGGCGCAGATCGCGCATCTCGGTCGGATCGGGCGTGTACATGCGGAACAGATAGGCCATGAACAGCCCATCGCACGCAGCCAGGATGGCGGCGCCGTGGCCGGACGGCAGCCCGTCCTGCCGCAACTGGGTCCTGATGCCTGCGAAGACCGCGCGGATCGGGTCGAGCAACGCCGGATCGTGGTTGAAGGCGACGAGGAAGACGGCGCAGGCCCGGCCCAGCCGGTCGTCGGTGGCGCAGACGCTGTCGAACTGCCAGGACAGCAAGGCGCGGGCGGTGCGGCCGAGACCCGGTGGGGTCGCCGCGAAGGCAGCCGCGAACTCGGTGGCCACGAAATCGGAAAGCCGGCCCATCAGGCCTTCCAGCAGCGCTTCCTTGCTGGCAAAATGATACAACAGGCCGCCCTTGGAGACACCTGCCTCGCGTGCCGCCGCATCCAGCGTCAGCGCCGGCACGCCGCGGGCCTGAACGATATGTTCGGCGGCGTCCAGAACCCGGGTTCGGGTATCGGCGGTCAGTGACTGCGGCTGGTCCAGCATGCTTCGCCTATACACCGTCCAGCCGGTACAGCAACAGCCGGCTTTGCATCCTTCGTCCGCCCGGGCATAGGAAGGCGATGAGCAGCACCATCCCCCCGGGAATCATCGGCCAGAACCGCGCCAGGCTGACGCCGCATTACGCCGTCTTCCCGCCACCCGGCATCATGGACAGCCAGCTGCCCAGCCTGGAAGGCTGCATCCTGCGCTTCATGACCAGCAAGCCGATGGGCGCGCGCTTCGCCGAGGCGATGGTGCTGGTGGCGCCGGGGGGAGGCACGCGGGAGGCGATCGATGACGGGGTGCAGCACTTCCTTTACGTGCTGGAGGGCAGCCTGGAAGTCGGCCACGGCAAGAAGCGCCACACGCTTCAGCCGGGCGGCTACGCCTACCTGCCCGCCGACAGCAAGCTGCATTTCCGCAATGAGGGCGAGACCCAGACGCGCGCGCTTTGGGTCAAGAAGCCCTACGTGAAGGCTGCCGGCACCGGGTCGCCCAAACCCCGCTTCGGCCATCGCGACGATGCGCCGCGCGAGGACAAGGATGGACGCTGGCGCTACTGGCTGCTGGGCACTGCCGACATGGCGATGGATTTCGAGATGAACATCATGGGCTTCTCGCCCGGCAGCCATTTTCACTGCGTCGAGACGCACATCATGGAGCACGGGCTGTACATGCTGGGCGGCCAGGGGCTGCAGTTGCTGGGGACGGATTGGCACGAGATCTGGACGGGGGATTTCGTCTGGATGGGGAGCTACGTGCCGCAGCAATTCTACGCCACTGGGTGGGGTGGGGCGGAGTATCTGCTGTACAAGGACGTCAACCGGGACGTGGAGTTCTAGGTCTCGGCCACCCGCGCCATCCGGGCCACCCCGCGCAACCCCTCGATGGCCGCCGCATGCAGCGCCGGCGTCATCGCCGCGCAGCCATCCTCCAGCACCGTCACCTCGAACTCCCGCACATGCGCGTCGCGCACCGTGCTGGCCACGCCGCCATTGGTGACGATGCCGGCCACCAGCAGCCGGCGCACCCCGGCGCGCGCCAGCACCCATTCCAGCCGGGACATGTAGAAGGCGGAATAGGCGACTTTC
>CAXTJY010000075.1:0-10973 GCA_964244395.1 uncultured Rhodovarius sp. | reverse complement strand
GTCCGGCGGCGACACGCCGCTGTACCGGCTGAACGACGTCGCCAGCACCATCATTGCGCCCGCGTTGTCGCGCGTGCAGGGCGTGGCGCAGGTGCAGACCTTTGGTGAGCAGCTCTATTCCGTGCGCGTGCGGCTCGATCCGGACCGGATCGCCGCCATGGGCCTGGCCTTCGACACGGTCAGCCAGTCCGTCGCCGCGGCGAATTCCAATGCGCCCGTCGGCCTGCTGACCGGCAACCGGCAGCAACTGACGCTGCGCTCCAACGACCAGCCGCAGAATGCCGAGGCGTTCGGCAATCTGGTGGTGGCCGGCCGTGCCTCCGCGCCGGTTCGCCTGAATGAGATCGCCCAGGTGGCGGACGGGGTGCAGAATGAGCGTGTGGCGAGCTGGGCCAATGGCCGCCGCTCGCTGGTGCTGGCGGTGCTGCGTCAGCCCGACGCCAATACGGTCGATGTGGTGGACGGCGTCCGTGCCAGCCTGGAGGGGTTGAACGGCGCGCTGCCGCCAGGCGCCTCGATCGGCGTCTTCCTGGATCGTTCCGTGTCCATCCGCGCCGCGGTGCATGACGTGCAGGAATCGCTGGTCATCGCCATCGGGCTCGTGGTGCTGGTGTGCTTCCTGTTCCTGCGCCGGATCACCGCGACGCTGATCCCCTCCATCGCCGTGCCGATCAGCCTCTGCGTCACCTTCGGGCTGATGTATGCGATGGGCTATGGCATCGACAACGTCACGCTGCTGGGCCTGACCATCGCGGTCGGCCTGGTGGTGGATGACGCCATCGTGGTGCTGGAGGCCATCGTCCGCCACATCGAGGAGGGCATGCATCCGATGGCCGCGGCCATCCGCGGCTCGAAGGAGGTGGGCTTCACGGTTCTGTCCATCACCCTGTCGCTGATAGCGGTCTTCCTGCCCATCCTTCTGATGGGCGGCGTGGTGGGGCGCGTGTTCAACGCCTTTGCGGCCACGGTGTCGCTGGCCGTGATCGCATCGTGCTTCGTGTCGCTGACGCTGACGCCGCTGATGGCCAGCCGGATGCCCGCGCACTCCAAACCCGGCCCGATCGACCGCTTTTTCGAGCGCGGCTTCGTGGCGGTGGAGAACAGTTATGACTGGGCGCTGGGCTATGCCCTGCGCTTCAAATTCGTGGTGTGGATCGTCTTTTTTGCCTCCCTCGGTGCCGCCGGCTACATGGCGGTGACGATCCCGAAGGGCTTCTTCCCGATCGAGGATACCGGCCTGCTGACGGTGAACACCGAAGGCCCGCGTGGTACGTCCATCCTCGGCATGGCCGACATGCAGGGGCGCGTGGCCGAAATCATGGCGCGCAGCCCGCATGTCGAGACCGTGGTGTCCAACCTGGGCGCCGTGGGTGGTTCGGCATCGATCAACCAGGGCCGGCTGTTCGTGCAGTTGAAGGACCGCACGCAGCGGCCGGACGTGCAGACCGTGATCCAGGAACTGCGCCGGCAGACCAGCGTGGTGCCGGGTATGCGAACCTTCATCCAGCCGATCCAGAACATCAACTTCGGCGCCCGGCAGTCGCGCACCCTCTACCTCTACACCATGCAGGGCCTGAGCCTGGACGAGCTGTATGACTGGGCGCCGCGGCTGGAGGCAGCGCTGGGCCGCTCGGCCGTGCTGCAGGATGTGAACACCGATCTGCAGCTCGACAGCCCAGTGGTGCTGGTGAATGTGGACCGTGATCGGGCGACGGCGCTCGGCGTTTCGGTGGACCAGGTGCGGCAGGCGCTGTTCTCGGCCTTCGGGGCGCGGCAGATCTCCACCATCTATGGCCAGGCCAACGCCTATCCCGTGATCCTGGAGGCATTGCCGGAGGACCAGCGGGATGAAGGCGGCCTGGCCAAGCTCTACCTGCGCTCCAATACCGGGCGGCTGATCCCGCTTTCCGCCATGGCGAGCATCGAGCGGCGGTCGGGGCCGCTGACGGTGGCGCATCAGGGCCAGTTGCCGGCGGTGACCATCGGCTTCAACACGCCGCCGGGCGTGGCTCTGGGCGATGCGGTGAACGCCATCCGTCAGGTGGAGCGCGAAATCGGGCTGCCTCCGACCATCGTCACCGGCTTTACCGGTTCGGCCCAGGTGTTCCAGCAGGCGCTGGCGGGGCAGGGCTTCCTGGTGTTGGCCGCGGTCTGCATCGTCTATGTGGTGCTGGGCGTGCTGTATGAATCGCTGATCCACCCGCTGACCATCCTGTCCGGCCTGCCGGCGGCGGCGCTGGGGGCGTTCGCGACCCTGTGGCTGTTCAACCTCGACCTGTCGGTGATCGCGGTGATCGGTGTGTTGCTGTTGATCGGGTTGGTGAAGAAGAACGCCATCATGGTGGTGGACGTCGCCCTGCAGCGACAACGGGCGGGCGAGAATGCGGCTTCGGCCGTGCGGCATGCCTGCGTGCTGCGCTTCCGGCCGATTTTGATGACGACGCTGGCGGCAGCGGCCGGCGCTGTGCCGATCGCGGCCGGTTGGGGTGCGGCGGCCGAGCTGCGGCAACCGCTGGGCCTGGCGGTCGTGGGCGGGCTGGCGGTGAGCCAGGTGTTGACGCTGTTTGTGACGCCGGTGCTGTATCTGGGCTTTGACGGGCTGGCGGCGAAGTTCAGCCGCGGGCGTGGGGCCGTGGGACCGCAGGTGGCTGCGGCGGAGTAGAGCCTGCTTGCCACGAGCGGGCGTAGCGTTTGCCAGGCCGGGCGCGGTTGGGCCGTAGTTTTCGTCGTGGCGCGGCACCTCGCGTCATAGCCGGGCTTGACCCTGCCATCTCTTCGCCATTGGGGTGGCCAGCTACGCAGCGGGGCTTGCGCCAGAGTTGCTCTGCGTGAACAGGAGATGGCCGGGTCAAGCCCGGCCATGACGAGGGTCGTGCGGCTGCGGTTCAGCGCGGCGGGGGCGGCAACGGCATGCGGCCGACATTGCGAGGCGGGGCGCTGGTGATGGGGCTCGCCCGTTGCGGCGTGCGGCGCGGCGGCGGCTCCGATATGCGTTCCGCGGCGGGTGTAGCCACCGGCGGCGTCGGGCTGCCGAAGCGCGACAGGACCGCCCGCAGCGGGTCCGCGCCCGGGTTGTGCGCCGCAACCTGCACCACGATCTGCCGCGCCGACAAATCCTGGCCGTAATAGGCTGAGTTCCATTCGCTGCGCGACGACAGGATGGTGCCGTCCAGCGCCACCCCCGCGAACAGCCCGCGCGAGCGCGACACGGTCACGATGTCGGCGCCCAGATTGGCCGTGGTCGCGCCCTGTATCGAGCCGCCATAGGCGGCCACGGCCACCGAGGCATCGGCGCCGAACTTGAACTGGCTGTCCAGCACCGCGGTCAGCCCCCGGTCGCTGCGGATGATCACGATGGTCTGGCTGTCCTGAATGCCGAACTGGAAGCCGATATTGCCGGAGCCCAGCGAGTAGAAGGCAGGCGACGACCAGCCGCCAGATCCGTCCCGCCCCACCAGCACGCAGCCGCCGCCCTCGCCGCCGAAGAAGAACGCGGCGCGGAAGACGCGGGGGCACACCATGACGGCGCGGGCGCTGCGCAGCATCTCGGCCGCGCTCAGCAGGTCCCGGTCATTGCCCAGCAACTCCTGCACGGCCAGGGTGGCGCGGTCCACCACCGCCTGCGGCTCGCCGGTGCCCGGAGGGCCGGCGCAGGCGGCGAGGCCGCCAGCCAAAGCGAGTGCGATCACACGGCGCATGAATTCCCCCTGCCAATCCCTTGTGGCAACGGGTTTCTACAGGCAGCGACCGCGCCGCCACAAGTCGCGTTTCCGATACGGGGAAAGCCTGAGGCGGTTCACGCCCTGCCGACGAAGCGCTCCAGCCAGTGGATGGTGTAGTCGCCGGCCTGGAACTCGGGATCGTCCATGATGCGGGCGTGCAGCGGAATGGTCGTGCTGATGCCGTCCACCACCATCTCGGCCAGGCAGCGTCGCATCCGCGCGATGGCCTGGGCGCGGGTGGCGCCATGCACCACCAGCTTCGCCACCAGGCTGTCGTAGTGCGGCGGCACCGAATAGCCGGAATACAGCGCGCTATCCACGCGCACGCCCAGGCCGCCGGGGGCGTGGTAGGTGTTCACCCGGCCTGGCGAGGGGATGAAGGTCTCGGGGTCCTCGGCGGTGATGCGGCATTCGATGGCGTGGCCGTTGAAGGTGACGTCGGACTGGCCGTAGCCCAGCGCCTCGCCGGCGGCCACGCGCAGCTGCTCACGCACCAGATCCACGCCGCAGACCATTTCGGTGACCGGATGTTCAACCTGGAGGCGCGTGTTCATCTCGATGAAGGCAAACTGGCCGTCCTGCCACAGGAACTCCAGCGTGCCGGCGTTGCGATAGCCGAGTTGGCGCAGCCCGGCGGTGACGGTGGAACCCAGCGCGTCGCGCGCCGCGGCGTCCAGCGCCGGGCTGCCGGCCTCCTCCACCAGCTTCTGGTGCCGGCGTTGCAGCGAACAATCGCGCTCGCCGAAATGCACGACGTTGCCGTGGGTGTCGGCCATCACCTGGAGCTCGATGTGGCGCGGCTTGTCGAGATACTTCTCGATATAGACCTCGTCATTGCCGAAGGCTGATTTCGCCTCGGTGCGGGCCAGCTGCCAGGCTTCCTCGATCTCGTCTGGGCCCCGAGCCACCTTCATGCCGCGCCCGCCGCCGCCGGCGGCGGCCTTGACGATGACCGGGTAGCCGATCTCTTCGCCAGTCGCCCGCGCCTGCTCGGCGGTTTCCACGGCGCCGGCCGAGCCTGGGACCAACGGCACGCCCAGCCGGCGCATCGCGTCCTTGGCGGAGATCTTGTCGCCCATCATGCGGATGTGCTCGGGCTTCGGGCCGATGAAGGCCAGGCCGTGCGCCTCCACCATCTCGGCGAAATTGGCGTTCTCGCTGAGGAAGCCGTAGCCCGGATGGATCGCCTCGGCGCCGGTGATGGCGGCGGCCGAGAGCAGTGCAGCCATGTTGAGGTAGCTGTCGCGCGCCGCCGCGGGGCCAATGCACACGCTCTCATCGGCCAGGCGGACATGCATGGCCGACGCATCGGCAGTGGAATGCACCGCGACCGTCTTGATGCCCATCTCCTGGCAGGCGCGGTGGATGCGCAGCGCGATCTCGCCGCGGTTGGCGATCAGGACCTTCCGGAAGGGCTGGGTCATTCGACCAGCATCAACGGCTCGCCATACTCCACCGGCGTGCCGGGCTCGATCAGGATGCGGGTGACGGTGCCGGCCTTCGGCGCCTTGATCTGGTTGAAGGTCTTCATCGCCTCGATCAGCAGCAGCGTCTGCCCGGCGCTGACCTGGGCGCCGACCTGGACGAAGGGGGCGGACCCCGGCTCCGGCGAGAGATAGGCCACGCCGACCATCGGGCTGGTAACGGCGCCGGGATGCTTGGCGTCGAATTCGGCCGAAAGGGTGGGTTCGGGCGCGGCGGCGGGCGGTGCCGGCATGGGCGCTGCGGCGGGCGGCGGCGGGGCCGCATAGGTCACCGCGGCGGGCGCCGGCATCAATCGTGCCACCCGGATGCGGCTGTCCTTCTCGACCAGCTCGATCTCGGTCAGGTCGGTCTCACGCAGGATTTTCGCGAGTTCGCGGATCGCCGATGGGTCGAAGGTGATGCCGCTGCTCATTCGTCGTCTTCTTCCTGTGTGTCCGCCAGCAATCCGGCCATGGCACGCAGCGCCAGCGCGTAGCCGGCCACGCCCAGGCCGCAGATCACGCCGGTCGCGACCTTCGACACATAGCTGTGCTGACGGAATTCCTCCCGCCGATGGATGTTGGTGATGTGCACCTCGATGACCGGCTGATCGGCGATCAGCAGCGCATCGAGGATGGCGATGGAAGTGGTGGTGTAGGCAGCCGGGTTGATGATGATGCCCGAGGACCGGCCGCGGCATTCCTGAATCCAGGAGACCAGCTCGCCCTCGATGTTGGACTGCCGGAAGTCGATGCCCAGGCCGAGCTCCAGCGCCGTCTCGGCGCACAGGCTCTCCACGTCATCCAGCGTGGCGGCGCCGTAGATATGCGGTTGGCGAAGCCCCAGCATGTTGAGGTTGGGGCCGTTCAGGACGGTGACGGTTTTCATGGCGCTGCGGCGGTTACCATGGGGGGTGGTGGGGCAGCAACCTGCGGCGGGGATCGGGGAAGCGCCATTATGTCCGGAGACGGCGAGCGCCAAGGCGTGTGACGACAAAACTTCCATATATTTCCGATATTTTGGATCGTAGAAGGAGGCATCACCAGACCGAGCTGCCAAGCCATGCCGCAAACCCGCCGTGCGTTGACCCAGAACTTCCTGCGTGGGTCCGCGATATGCGCCGTGGGCGGGGTGGCGCGGCCAAGGTTGGCCGCGGCCCAGCTGGGGATGATGGCGCCCGACTTCCGCGGCCAGCTCGTCCGGGCTCAGGAGATCATGCCCCTGGGCGCCCCGC
The DNA here is from genome assembly GCA_964244395.1 of uncultured Rhodovarius sp. GTDB lineage: Bacteria > Pseudomonadota > Alphaproteobacteria > Acetobacterales > Acetobacteraceae > Rhodovarius. The sequence continues at coordinate 4,553 of CAXTJY010000075.1, read as the reverse complement.
GCGCCCGCCTGGCGACGGAGCGGACCCTGGCCCGGTTCGACGAGCTGGAGATCGACTTCGCAGCCCCGCGGCTCATCCTCGTCAACATTGCCGCCGCCGAGGTCATCGCCTTCGAGGGTGGGCGTGAGGTCATGCGGTCCCGCGCGGTGGTGGGCGCGGGGCGAACGCGCACGCCGCAACTGCTGACCTACCTCACCTCGGTGCGGACCAACCCGCCCTGGCATGTGCCGCCCAGCCTTCTGGCGGAAATCCGGGCTACCGGCGCAGCGGGCTTTCAGGCCGTGGGATCGCGGCTCATCCAGCCGCCGGGCCCGAACAATCCGCTGGGGCCGCTGCGGCTCGGCCTGCTGGATTCGGACGGCATTTTCCTGCACGGGACCAACCGGCCGCGGCTGTTCGAGCGCGACGGGCGGACGCTTTCCCATGGCTGCGTCCGGGTCGAGCGAATCCACGACTTCGCGGCCTGGGTGCTCGGTGTTCCTGTCACCGGGGTGCAGGCGGCCGCGGCGACGGGCCGCACCATGGAATTGTACCCGCCCCAGGAGGTTCAGGTGGTGCTGGCCTACCTGACGGCGTGGCCCACCAGCGCCGGCCAGATGGCGATCTACCCCGACGCCTACGGGCTGGATTCACCCAGCGCGCGCCCGGCCCGCGTTCGGCGGGTGCCGCGCGAGGCGTCGGACGATCCGCTGGAGGTCGAAGCGGCGGCGCGCGCGACGCTTGCCGCGGCCGGTCGGCTGTAGGTCCTATCGGATCGTCAGCCCTGCCACGCTCCCCACCGTCTGGTTCCACGTCGCCGGGCAGGTCTGGTCCACCCGAAGGCAGGCATCGCGCCAGATCGGCAGTACGATCTGCTCCGCCGCGCGGCGCACCCGTTCCTGGTCGGCCGGGCTGATCTCCACCATCTGCATGTTGAAGCGGCGGTTCTGGGTGCAGGGGTCCCGCCCCACGTTGCAGTTGGTGGCGTCGTCATTGGCGCTGACCGCCAGTTCCCACATCAGCTCTTCCATCCGGCGGAACTCCGCGGTCAGCGCCGCCTGGCGCTCGGGCGAGTAGCGCCGCCAGATGTCCATGCTGATGAAGTGCCCCTGCACCGCGCCACCCAAAGACAGGGGCAGGAAGTGGGTGGTGACCTCCGGCCAGTTGCCGGAGTTGCCGGAGGTCGGGCTGGTGATGGCGCATTGCGCCACGCCGCGCTGCAACGCCGGATAGACCTCGGAGAACTGCAAGGTCACGGCGGTGGCGCCGAAATTCTGCATCAGCGCCGCCATCGACGGCGTGAAGGTGCGAACGCGCAGGCCTCGCAGGTCATCCAGCGTGCGGATCGGCGCGTTGCAGTAGATGACCTGCGGGCCAAACGGCCATAGCGTCAGCACCTTGGCGTTGAAGCGGGTTTGCAGCCGGCGGTCGAAGGCCTCGCGGTAGGCCTCCACCGCGCGGCGCAGCTGCACCATGTCGGTCGAGACGCCGACCAGGTCCAGCCCTTCGAAGAAGGGATCGTCGCGGCTGGCCATGCCGATCTGCACCGAGATGACATCGAAGGCGCCGGAGCGCAGCAGCCGCAGCGAATCGGCGGCCTGGATGCCGAGTTGGTCCAGCGGGTTGAAGGTGACGTTGGTGCGCATGCCCGTCGCCTGGGCAAGCTGCGCGAAGAAGGGGCGCTCGATGCCTTCCACATGCGCCCGGTTGGCGGAGAAGTTGCCGACGACCCGCATGGTGGCGGGGTCGGTCTGGGCGTGGGCGGCCATGCCGAACGACACGAGCGCCGCCGCCAGAAGAGTGTTGAAGCGATGCATTCCGATGGCTCCCCGAGCTTGCGCGTCGCCTTGAGGGTGCAACCCTCATGCCAGCGCCACAAGTCAGTCCATCTTGGCCTCGTTGGCGCCGATTTGGTGGTTGCCCAGCCAGCCCTCGACATAGGCTCGGCGCGTTACCACCAGCCCGACCGCGGCCATCGGCGCGGCCAGCGCCACGCCGAGCAGGCCGAAGAGGGCGCCGGCCAGGATCTGCGCCAGCAGCAGCAGCACAGGCGGCAGGTTGGCGGTGCGCGACTGCACCAGCGGCGTCAGGATATTGCCCTCGATATTCTGGACGGCGATGAACAGCAGCACCACCCACAGCGCCAGCATGGGCGATTGGGTGAGCGCCAGCAGCACTGCGGGCACCGCCCCGATCAGCGGCCCGATATAAGGAATGAAGCCCAGGATGGCGACGACCATGGCCAGCACCCCGGCCAGCGGCACGCCCAACAGCATCAGGCCGAACCAGGTGAGCGTTCCGCTCACGACCATGGCGAAGAGCTGGCCAAGCAGCCAGCCATGCAGGCACTCGCCGCACTCCGCGAGTGTGGCCTCCGCCTGCGGCTTCAGCGAGGGGTGCACCAGGGCCAGCAGCCCGCAGATATAGAGTGGCGGATGGATGGCCAGGTAGATGCCCATGAGCAGGACGAGCACGGCATTGCCCAGCCCGCCCATGATGCCGCCGGCGGCCGACGCCACCATGCTGGCACCGCCTTCCGGCATGCTGCGGAATTCGAGCCGTGCCGCGAGCCAGTCACCGACCGAGGTGCCGGCCAGGCGCTGGCGCAAGGCGGCGAGGCTTTGCGGCAGGTCGCGGCTGAGCTGATCGGCCTGTTCCATCAGCGGCCCGGTCGCCAGCCAGCCACCCAGGCCTATCAGCACGAGGGCGGAGAGGGCCAGCACGATTACGGCGATCCACCGCCGCATGCCGATCTGGCCCGCCACCCATTCCGCCGGCAGCCGCAGGGCGATGGCGAGCAGAACGGCGGAGAAGCCGAGCAACGGCACGTCCGGCGCCAGCCAGAACAGGGCGATCAGCACGCCCAGCATGACCAGCAGCGAGGATTGCGCCCGGGTCATCTGAGGCGGATGTCGGGCTGGGGGATCGGCCGGGCGGCCCGGTCGCCTGGACGAACCGGGCGATGGCGGTGTCGAGGGTGGGTCAACGTCACCGGGCCCGCGCGATCACCGCGCGGGCGCGTTCCACCACCGGGATGTCGATCATCTCGCCCTCGAACGCCACCGCGCCGTGGCCTTGCGCCAGCGCCACCTCGAAGGCCGCGACCAGCCGGCGCGCCTTGTCCACCGCCGCGGCCGAGACGCCGTATTCCTCGTTGATGATGGCGACCTGGCTGGGGTGGATGCAGGTGGTGCAGGCGAAACCCAGCTTGTGCGAGCGGCGCAGCACCTGGCGGTAGCCGTCGGGGTCCGAGAAGCCGGCGACGGTGCCGAGGAAACCCATCGGCAAGATGCCGGCGCCGCGGGCGGCGATGATGCACATGCGCTTGGACCAATCCAGCGCGTCGGCGGAGGGCTCGGCCTGGATGTCCGTGGCAAGGTCCTCGGCGCCGACGCCGATGCCCACCAGGCGGGGATGCGCCGCGGCGATCTCGCCCATGCGCAGCACGGCGGCGGCGTCCTCCACCAGCGCCAGCATCTTCACCGTGCCCGCGGCGATGCCCTGGGCGCGCTCGGCGGTCTCGATCAGCTCGGCGAGGATTTTCACATGGTCGGCGCCCATCACCTTGGTGCACATCAGGGAGTGCACGCCGGGGATGACGGCGGCGGCGATGTCGAGGACGGACATCTCCATCGGCCGGTTGATGCGGACGACGACGTCGGCGCCGTTGGCGGAGACGCGCGGCACGGCGCCCAGCAGCGCGGCGCGGGCGGCGGGTTTCTCGGGCGGCGCGATGCTGTCCTCCAGGTCGAGGATGATGGCGTCGGCGCCGCGATCATGCGCCCTGGCCACGAATTTTTCGCGCGCCGCCGGGACAAAGAGCAGGGAGCGCCAGTTCGGCAGGGTTTTCATGCGGGGTGGGTCTCTTTCCAGTACGTCAACATCGCCGGCCTTTCTAATGCCGCGGCCAAAAGCGAGGGGGATCGCCGGTTTGGCGGGGTTGTTTTCATGCCAGATGCGTCTTCTTCCAGTGGTTCGCTATATCCAGCCGGCGGCAGACCCAGACGTCCGGCAGCTTGGCCACGTCGATCAGAATGCGCTTCAGGCCGATGGCGCGGGCGGGGTGGCCGATGATGCGGTTGTGCAGGCCCACGCTCATCATCCGGCCGCCGGGCTCGCTGAGTGCCATCTCGATGGCGTGCATGATGTAGCCGTGGAATTCGGCGCCGGTGGTGATGGCGGCGCGCTGGAACCGGACGTCGTTGTTCACCAGCGTGTAGGGGATGACCAGGTGGCCATCGTCCCAGTACGGCAATTCGTCGTCATAGGCGTCGCTGTCGTACAGATAGCCGAGTTCGCGCAGGATTCGGCGGGTGTTCAGGCTGGGGGCGTAACGGCAGTACCAGCCGCGTGGACGGTGCCCGGTGGTGGCCTCGATGACGCGGGTGGCTTCGGTCAGGTTGTGGCGCTCCGTCGCCTCATCCATGTCGGCGTGGCTTTCCCAGCGCAGGCCGTGGCCGACGACGTCCCAGCCGGCCTCGCGAATGGCGGCGGCGGCTTGTGGCGTGCGCTCCAGGGCGCGGGCGACGGCGAAGATGGTGCAGGGCAGGCCGGCTTCGGTGAACAGGCGGTGC
>CAXTJY010000074.1:6557-10977 GCA_964244395.1 uncultured Rhodovarius sp. | reverse complement strand
GTGCTGAAGCTGCGCTTCACCCCGGCGCTGCTGGAACTCGACGCCGCCGGCCGCGCCAGGCTGGATGCCGGCCTGCCGCAGCCGCGCGAGCGAATCGTGCTGACCGGCGCGGACGAGCCCATCGCCATCGGCTGGGGGTGGCAACGCGGCATCACCCGCTTCCAGGGGCGGGTGGTGGAGCAGCGCTGAGGCGGGTCTCAGCCGTCCAGGAACTCCAGAAGGACCGACACGCTGTCCGCTGCCGCCTCCTCCATCGGCACGTGGCCTACGCCGGGCAGCAACACCAGCCGGGCATCGGGCAAGTTGCTCAGGTAATCCTGAGCGTGGCGGGCGGGAACCATGGCATCGTCGCTGCCCCACAGCAGCAGGGTGGGGGCGGCGATGCGGGCCAGCAGGGGTTCGTGCGGTCCAGGATGGCTTGGCGCACGCCGGGGGCCAGCATCATGGCGCGATAGCGGGCGAAGGTCTCTTCCGGGATTCGGTCGGGCTGGGCGTAGGCCGGGCGGATGCTGGGGCGCAGCAGGAAGTCCGGCAAGGTGTAGGGCAGGATGCGCAGCAGCATCGGCACCCGCGGCGCCTGGCCGTATTCACGGCCCAGGCTGGCGAAGCCGTCCGGCGCCATCAGCACCAGTTTGCGCACCCGGGCCGGCTGCGCGGCGGCGAAGGTCCAGGCGATACGACCGCCCATCGAACTGCCCACAACATCCGCCTGGCGCAGCCCCAGGCGGTCCATCAGCGCCATGATCAGGGCGTGGGCGCGGGCATCTGAGTAGTCGCCGGTAGGGTCCGCCCCAGTCAGGCCGAAGCCGGGCAGGTCGAAGCGGATGACGCGGTGGCGGGCTTCCAGCGCCGGCGCCCAGCCCTCCCACGCATGCAGCGAACTGGCGAAACCGTGCAGCAGGAGGATGGCGGGCGCTTCGCGGGGGCCGGTGTCGCGCAGGTGCAGCCTTAGCCCGGCGATGTCGATGAATTGTGAGGGCGGCGGCGCCCAGCGGGCTTCCAGCGGGGCGCGGGCGGCGTCCGGCGTGTAGAGCCAGGCGGCGGTGGCGACGACAAGAAGCAGCAGGACGGACAGCGTGATGGTCAGGATGCGGCGCATTCCGCCGAGATGGGTCGATGCGGCCGGGTTGTCACCGGCACGAAAGATGCGGGCGGCCGAGGATGGCCAGTTGCTTTCAGGACAGGCGGCCTGAATGCATTGCCCGGCCGCCCGATCTGAGGCCTCAGCGGTCGGACAGGTTGAAGCGGGTCCGCACGGCGAGGGTGGCGCCGAACCAGGAGTCGATCCCGGCCTCGATGCGACCCTGCGGCAACAGCGTGCCGTCCGGGCCCAGCAGCATCGGCAGGTCATGGCCGGGCAGCAACACGCAGCCGGGCCGGTCGGCCCAGGCGGCGCGCAGGCGGGCGATGGACGCGGCGGAGGCAGCCGCGTCCATCGTCATGTCGGTCTCGCCGGTGGCGAGTTCGATGCGGTTCTTGGCGCAGTCGGCGGCGAAGAGCGTGGCGGACGCGCCATCCAGGATAAAGGCGACGTGGTGCGGCGTGTGACCGGGGGTGGGGATGGAAAGGATGCCGGGCAGCGGCGAGCCGCCGGCCGCGAAGCGGCGCAGGCGGGGGCTGGCGGCGAGCGGGCGGATGGCGATTTCGGGCACGGTGATGTGGCCGTCCGGCAGGCTCAGCGCCCAGTCGAGCTCCTGGGTTTCGGCGTGGAGGGTGGCGTTCGGGAACATCGGCCAGTTGATGCAGTGGTCGTGATGCAGGTGGGTCAGCAGGAGGTCAGTTACGTCCGCCGGGGTCAGTCCCTGGGCGGCCAGGCCGGCGACGATGACGCGGCGGGCGGCGAAGCCGCCGGTGTCGAGTATGGCGACGCGGCCCGGCGCGCGGGCCAGCGCCACCGTGGACCAGCCGAGGCCGCCGTGGTGGGTGGTTTTGCCGGGGTAGCCGAGCTGGAGGGGGGTGACGGTCCACATGGGGGGGAGCTTACTCAGGCGAGCCGGACCGCGCGAGGGAGCGGGCCGGCTCAGCTGATGTGAAAGCGCCGGCGCAGGGCCAAGCCCGCCAGGAAGGCGAGGACGAGGGCCAGTAGGGATTGAGCGATAGCAAGCAAGCGAATTGCGAAACTCCAGGCGGTGTCGCCATTGCCCAGGATAAGTTTTTGGAACTCATTTCCGGTGGCCTGAGCGAGGCCGATTGGGAAAGCCCGGCCAAGGGAGAAGGTAAGGTACTGGTAGGCAACGGACCAGTTGGCCTCCGTCCCAGTGTTGCAGAGCAGCCAGTAGAGGCAGGCGAATGTGGGGATGGTGGCAAGCAGGAGGCCCAATGGCCGGGCGATGGAGCGGCCGTAATCGGCGGTGATTGCATAGGCGTGGGAGAAGAAACGCTCCCAGGGCGGCGTGTCGCGTTGGTGCCGGCGGGCGATGAGTTCGAATGCGTAGAAACGCTGTTCGCGGGTTTTGTCGGAAGCTTTGTCCATCGCCTGCTTGAGAACGCGGCAACCGCGCTCGAGCTGTTGCAGCCCGGTTTGCCGTTTGGGTGCGGAAGCTTTGAGGCCGGCGATGCGACTGGCGATACGAGCCGACAAGGTGGCTGGCAGCGGATGGAAACCTACCATCCAAGCAGCGATGCGGGCTGATGGGGTGCGGGGAGCGAGGGTCGTGTCGGTGCCGTGAGAAATGGCATCGGTCAATTCCGCGCTGAACTGCGTGCGTTCGGCCTCCTCGTCAGAAATCCCGAGTTGGACGGGCCCCGTGAAGGTGGCTCCGTCGAAGGCGGCGAAGGGGACACGTTCCCCATCGAATCTCACCGTCTCTTTAAAAGTCGCTTCCGAAAAAATGCTTTGATGATCAGGCTGGCGCTGTGGCCAGGCTGCATGTGAGAAGTCCGCTAGTCTGTGGAAGACAGAGGCGGTAAAATCAATGCTCGTCTGAAATTTGGCTCTTTCGAAAATAGCGACGTCCCGAAAATTTCTGTTCCGGAAACTGACCCCAAACTTCCCATCCTTGCCCACCCCTGCACCGCCAGAAGCTCCTCCCGGACCTCCCCACATGGTTGAACGAAATCTTACGATACTTGAAAAGTCTGAGGCGTCGAAGTCAGCATTCCCATAAAATCTCGCATCATCGAATATGGCCGGCTCAGTGAAATGAGTGGAATTGAACGTGGTTTGATTTTGAAACTCTGCTTTTTCGAAGCTGGCGGCCCCAACGAATCTCGCTGCGAAAAAATCCGCCGACCCCACGAACGTGGTACAATTGAAGCGCGCTCCACCTGCAAACTGTGCCGCGTGAAAGCGGCACCTACCTTCGAAATGAGCTCCGTCAAAGTTCGCAGAGGCTCTAAATGTATCTCGAGCAGTCGCTTCGTTTGGGAACAGCGCGGCCACAGCCCGGAAGCCGGTACCGAAGCGTTGATTTCGAACATCCCATCCGCCAAGGAACGCGTCGTCGCAGACTAGATGCAGGGCGCTATCTTTGCCCCCTGGCAGTGCGGGCGGGGCCAGCAGCACCGCGCCGGAAAGCTGTGCTCGCCGGTCCTGCCCCTCGGCGTTGCACCGACAATCCACGGCGGTCGCCGCCGCCGCCGCCGCCCGAGCCTTGATTATCCCGGCCAGCGTCTTCCGCTTCCCCGCATCCCACCCTGCCTTGGCCGACGTGTCATCCCGCCAATGCATCGGCACATGGGCGAGGTGCCACCAGGCCTGGTCCGGCCCCTGAACCAACTCGCCCGCCGCCCGCATGGCGGTGTCGTCGCGTATCTCTCCGGTCAGCAGATTCCGCTGCCAATAGGCTTGAAGGTCTGTCTCCGGGTGCGCGCCACCATCGATGATGGCGCCGTTCGCCACGGGCTTGTTGGCCAGGCCGGCCCAGGACCAGTCAGCCTGCCACCAGCCTTGCCACCATTTTTCCTGCAGCTCTGCCTCGCTATCCGCCAATCCATGTCCCCGATCCGGTCAGGCCCAATCCTATGCCAGCGCCCGCAAACGCCAAAGCCCGAAGCACAAGTTTTCTTGATGGAGAAAGAACAATTTCCTACGATGGAGATCGCTGTTTGAAAGCCTCATCCGTCACCCTCACGACCCGCCCGACCTTGCTCTCTGAATTTGTCCAAAACCATCGTTTGAACGAGAATACGGCCCCGATATCCGCATCTGGTGCCGCCACCCCACAGCCGCACCAGCCCTGGTATTTGTCCGAAACCATCGCCTGAACGCCCCACCGCGCGGCACCGTCGCCGCATGCGTGCCCAGCCGCTGGGCACAAGCCGCCCGGCATCGGCCCCACCGCCCATTTCCGCCCTTCTTCCGGGCGCCATCCCGGCCCCACGCTCCCCCTCCCCACGGAGCCCACCCACATGACCCCCACCCGCCGCGCCGTCCTCGCCGCCCCCCTGGCCGCCCTCCCCTGGGACATCGCCACCGCGC
>CAXTJY010000074.1:3643-6547 GCA_964244395.1 uncultured Rhodovarius sp. | reverse complement strand
CCGCGCAGTCCCCCTCGAACACCCTCCGCGTCGGCATGACCGCCTCCGCCGTGCCCCTCTCCAACGGCGTGCCGGACCAGGGGGCGGAGGGGCATCGTTTCATGGGCATCACCCTGTACGACCAGCTCGCCATGTGGGACCTGACCAAGTTCGACACCCCCGTCGTCATCCGCCCGGGCCTGGCCACCGCATGGCGGGTGGACCCCGCCAATGACAAGCGTTGGATCATCACCCTGAGGGAGGGCGTGAAGTTCCACGACGGTAAGGTCATGACGGCGGAGGACGTCGTCTTCTCCTACGACCGCGCGCTGAAGAACGACGCGCCGCATTACGACCCGCGCGCCGCCGCCCAGGCCCGCATCCGGATGCCCACCGTCACCGCGTGGAGCGCCGAGGGGCCCAACACGTTCATCATCGAAACCCGCATTCCGGACAGCCTGGTGCCCTTCGGCATGACCTGGATCGGCATCACCCACAAAGGCGCGTGGGAGGCCGCGGGCAGCAATTGGGACAACTACATGCTGCGCCCCATCGGCACCGGCGCGTACAGGTCGGAGGTGTTCAACGTGCGCGAGCGCGCGGTGCTGGCCCGCAACGCGGAGTATTGGGACCCGGCGCGCACCCCGCGCCACGAACGCCTGATCCTGCTCCCGCTGCCGGAGGCGAACACCCGCGTCGCCGCGCTGCGCTCCGGCCAGGTGGATTTCATCGAGGCGCCACCGCCGGACGCCATCCCGTCGCTGCGCCAGGCCGGCTACACCGTCGTCTCCAACCAGTATCCGCACAACTGGACCTGGCACTTTTCCATGGTCGAGGGCTCGCCCTGGCGCGATATCCGCGTGCGCAAGGCGGCCAATCTCGCCATCGACCGCGCGGGCCTCACCTCCATGCTGGGTGACATGATGCAGCCCGGCGCCGGACTGCTGCCGCCGGGCCATCCCTGGCACGGCGCGCCGCGCGACCCCATCCGCACAGACGTCGCCGCCGCCCGCCGGCTGATGAGTGAGGCGGGGTTCAGCCCGCGCAACCCGATCCGCACCAAGGTCGGCATCTCACCCTCCGGCTCCGGCCAGATGCAGCCGCTGCCGATGAACGAGGCCGTGCAGCAGAACCTGAAGGACATCGGCATCGAAATCACCTTCGAGGTGATCGAGTGGAACGCCCTGCTCGGCATCTGGCGGGAGGGCGCCCGGGCGCCCAGCAACCGTGGCATCAGCGCCATCAACATCAGCTATGCGGCGGTGGACCCGTTCACCGGCATGATCCGCTTTCTCAAGTCGGACCTCGTGCCGCCCGCCGCCAACAACTGGGGCTATTTCAGTGACCCGTCCTATGATGAGCTGATCACCCGCATCTATTCCACCTTCGAGACCGGGCCGCAGAACGCTCTGCTGGGCCAGTTGCATTCCAAGATCGTGGACGACGCGCTGTTCCTCTTCGTGGCGCATGACCTGAACCCGCGGGCGATGAGCCGCCGCGTGCGCGGCTTCGTGCAGGCGCAGAGCTGGTTTCAGGACCTCATGCCGATCTCGTTGGGATGACCCGCCACCGCTAACCTTTTGTTTGGACCGAAGAGCGACATTCCGGCTGCCGGACCTGTTCCCGGCGCCGGAGAATACCCCCCATGGCGCTGTCCATCGCTGGTCTGTCTGCTCCCATGCATCGCGGGCCACGGGTACGCCAGGGGCTGCCGTGATGAGGGTCGCGGCGCTGCGGCGCCTGGTTCGCGCGCGCGGCCTGTCCAGCATCGTGGGCAAGGTGCGTTCCCGCCGCATCCTGATGGGGCTGGGCATGGCCGGCGTCCTGCTGATCGGTGCCCTGGCCGATCATGTGCGGGCGATCTCGGCCGCCTACCAGATCGCCGCGGCACAGCACGGCATCGCCCTGACCATGACGTTGCAGGCCCAGCAACAAACGCGGCGGATGCTGGGCAGCCTGGCCAGCGCGCCGCCGACACCCTCGGCGGCCGCGCTGGAAGAACCCAGCCGCGCATTGCTGGACAGCCTGTCGGGGCTCGGCGCTTTGCAGGCACGGCCGGAAGCATCGGGGCTGATGGGCCTGCAACGCGCCTTGCCCGAGATGGCCGTGGCGGCTCGTGCGCTGGAGCGCCTGGCGCACACGCCCGACGAGGAGCGGGCACGGTCGGCGCCCAGCCTGCTGCCTTTGATCGACGCGGTGGACGCGCCGCTGCACGAGGCGGTGGGCCGCATCGAGCGTGACTCGCGGGAGCTGGCGCGGCGCTCCATGCTGCAATTGGCGGGCGAGCTGCTGATCTTCGCGCTTGGCTGCCTGCTGCTGATGGCCAGCACCACGGTGCTGGTGGGGTTGCTGGCCATGGCCTGGCGCAGGGCGGGGGCCGCAGCCAGCAAGGCGCAGGCGGCCGAGCAGGAGGCCATTGCGGCCCATCGCGGGCTGGACGCGTTGCTGGAAAGCGTGCCGGCCCTCATCTCCACCTTCGACCTCGAATTGCGCTACCTGCATGCCAACCGCGCGGTGCGAGACATGTTCGGTTTCGGCGACAGGGCCGTCGCCGGCCGTAGATCGCAGGACGTGACCAGCAGCCCGCGGCTGGAATTCGACCTGCGGCACGTCTGCGCCACCGGCCTGCCGATCGCCCCTGTGGAACACGAGGTGCGCGACACCTCGGGCCGCATCCGGCACCTGATGACCAGCACGGTGCCGCTCTTCGACGCCGATGGGAGGCTGTTTCGCATCCTGCGCACCAGTCTTGACGTCACCCAGCGGCGGGAGGCCGAGCAGCAGGTTCGGCATCTCGCGCAGCACGATGCGTTGACCGATCTGCCGAACCGGGTTCTACTGGCCGAGCATCTGACCCGGCTGGAGGAAGCGGCCAAGCGCGACCATCGCCGGATCGGGCAGGATATGGACCTGTTCCACCTGCAG
>CAXTJY010000074.1:0-3633 GCA_964244395.1 uncultured Rhodovarius sp. | reverse complement strand
GATGCGTTGACCGATCTGCCGAACCGGCTGTGCTTCAAGGATGAGTTGCAGGCGAGGCTGGCCCGCCCGGTGCCTGCCCTGGCCTTGCATGTGGTGGATCTGGACGGCTTCCGCTCGGTGAACGACACCCATGGCCAGGCGGCGGGCGACGAGCTTCTGCTGGCCGTCGCGCGGCGGCTGCGCGGCCTGGTTCGCCGGCAGGACATGCTGGCACGGCTGGGCGGCGACGAGTTCGCCCTGTTGCAGGCCGTGTCTTCGCCCGCGGAGGCCACCAGCATGGCGTCGCGGGTCACCCAGGCGCTGGCGCAGCCCTATCAGCTGGGGCCGCTGCTGGTCCGGTGCAGCGCCTCGCTGGGCGTGTCCGTGCTGATGGAGGGCGATGTCTCCGCCGAGGCCATGCTGAGCCGCGCCGACCTGGCCCTGGCCAGTGCGCGGCGCGAGGGGATCGGCCGTTTCGTCACCTTCAGCATCGAGATGGAAGGCGAGGCGCTGGAGCGCCGCCGGCTGCAGGCCGAGGTCGCCCAGGCGCTGACCCGCGGCGAGCTGCGGCTGGACTACCAGCCGAAATTCGCCATGGGCGACGGCTCGCTGGAAGGTGTGGAGGCGCTGCTGCGTTGGGACCATCCGCAGCGTGGCCCGGTCAGCCCTGGGGAGTTCGTGCCGCTGGCCGAGGAGGCGGGGCTGGCGCTGCCCCTGGCCCGCTTCGTGCTGGACCGTGCCGCGGCGCAGATCAACGCGTGGCTCGGCCATGGCCTGCGCATCCCGGTCGCGGTCAACCTCTCGGGCGAGCTGATCGGCACCGCCGACACCCTGCAGATGCTGGAGGCGGTGCTGGACGAAAGCGGCATCCCGCCCGCCCTGCTGGAAATCGAGGTGACCGAGAGCACCTTCATCGGCGACAGCGAGGCGGCCAGGAGCATGCTGTCGGCGCTGCGGGCCTTGGGCATCCGCATCGCGCTGGATGATTTCGGCACGGGCTTCTCCTCGCTGGCCTATTTGCAGGAGCTGCCGATCGACGTGCTGAAGGTGGATCGCTGCTTCGTGGCGGGGCTGGACGGCGACGACGCCGGCGCCAGCGCCCGCATCGTCGATACCGTGGTGCGGCTGGCGCACGGGCTGGGTGCGAGGGTGGTGGCGGAGGGGGTGGAAACGGCGGAGCAGCTGGACGCGCTGCGCCGGCTGGGCTGCGATTCGGTGCAGGGTTTCCTGCTCGGCCGGCCACAGCGGGCGGAGACCATCCCAGCGTTGCTGACGCGGCCCAGAATGCAGGAAAGCCTCGCCATTTCCGCGTGAACGGGTTGACACTTTTGGGGTCACCCCGTATCGGCCCCGTGCCTTCAGCGGGTATCCGCGGGAGGGGCATCGCATGAGCAAGCAGGACGGCTTCGACAAGCGGCTGCAGGACGCACGGCACCGGCATGGGCTGGACCGCGCGCCGGGTAGCAAGGCTGGCCTTCCTGGCGGTTCATGGGGGATGGGTTTCCGCGCCGGAGTCGAGGTCGTCTCGGCGCTGGCGGTTGGCGTGGCCCTTGGGGTGCTTGCCGACCGTTGGTTGGGAACCTGGCCCTGGCTCTTCCTGCTGTTCTTCGTTATGGGCAGCGCCGCCGGGGTGCTGAACGTCTATCGGCTGTTCAAACCGCCGGCTGTGAAACGCGACTGAGTAGGTTCGGGGGCTTCCGTGGCGGCTGAAGGCAACACCATCGACGCGCTGAGCCAGTTCAACCTGGCGCCGGTGGCGGGCCCGTTCGGTGGCTCGGTCAACTTCTCCCAGTCCAATGTCATGATGCTGATCGCCGCCGGGTTGATCCTGGCGCTGATGACCTACGGCATGCGGCCGCGCGCCCTGGTGCCGGGCCGGATCCAGTCGCTGGCCGAATCGGCCTATGAATTCGTGCTGGGGCTGGTGACGGACCAGGTGGGTGAGGAAGGCCGGCGGTTCTTCCCCTTCGTCTTCACGCTGTTCATGTTCATCCTGTTCGGCAACATGCTGGGGCTGTTCCCCTACGCCTTCACCTTCACCAGCCACATCGCTGTGACCTTCGCGCTGGCGCTCATCGTCTTCGTGCTCAGCACGACGGTGGCGCTGTCGCTGCATGGCAAGAAGTTCTTCGGCTATTTCTTCCCGGAAGGCGCGCCGCTGTGGCTGGCGCCCATCATCGTGCCGGTGGAGATCATTTCCTACCTGTCGCGGCCGATCAGCCTGTCGCTGCGTCTCTTCGCCAACATGGTCGCAGGCCACGTGATGCTGAAGGTGTTCGCCACCTTCATCCTGATGCTGGCCGGGCTGGGCGCGGTGGGACCGTTCCTGTCGGTGCTGCCGCTCACGATCAACGTTCTGCTGGTGGGCTTCGAGGTCATGGTCGCGTTCCTGCAGGCCTATGTCTTCGCCATCCTCACCTGCATCTACCTGCATGACGCGGTGCATCTGCACTGAGCCTCGCAGTCTTCTCTCCTCACCTTCAGAAGGAACTACGCACCATGGAACTCGCAGCCGCAAAGGCGCTCGGCGCCGGTATCGCCGTGATCGCGCTGGCTGGTGTCGGCCTGGGCATCGGCAACATCTTCGCCTCGATGATTGCCTCGGTCGCCCGCAACCCGGCCGCCCGCGACACCGTATTCCCGATCGGCATCCTGGGCTTCGCCCTGACCGAAGCCGTGGCGCTGTTCGCCCTGCTGATCGCCTTCCTCATCCTGTTCACCTGAGTTCTGAACAGGCGGGAACCGCGCGATGCAGCAGCTTGATTTCGGCAACCCGCTGGTGGTGGCGCAGGCCGTATGGATGCTCGTCATCTTCGGCGTGCTCTACTACGTGCTGCGGACCTACGTTCTGCCGCCGGTGGGCGAGGTTCTGCAGAATCGCGCCGAGCGCATCGCGGGTGACCTGACTGCGGCCCGCGAAGCCAAATTCACCGCGGACGCCGCCTTGGCGGAGCTTCGGGCGGCGACCGCCAAGGCGCGGTCGGAGGCGCAAGGCGCCATCGCCGACGCTGTGCAGCAGGCCAATGCCGAAGCGCTGGCCCGCGCCGAGGTGCTGAATGCCAGGCTGGCCGAGCAGGTGGCCGGGGCGGAAGCCCGCATCGCAGCCTCCCGCGACGCCGCCATGGGCACGCTGCGAGGCGTGGCGACGGAGACGGCGACGGCACTGATCACCAAGCTGGTTGGCCGGGCCGACCAGACGGCGGTCGAAGGCGCCGTGGGCCGCGCCCTGGCCGCGCGGGGGAATGGCTGATGACCGACCATCATCACTATGAGCATTTCTGGCTCGACCCGGTCTTCTGGGTCGCGGTCAGCTTCACGATCTTTGCTTTCTTCTTCGTCAGCATGGTCTGGGGCAAGATGATGGCCATGCTCGATGCAAGGGGCGCCCGGATCGCGGCCGAACTGGCCGAGGCAGCCCGGTTGCGCACCGAAGCCGAGGCGATGCTGCGGCAGGCCGAGGCGGATCGGCAGGCGGCCATCGCCGAGGCCGCCGGGATGATCGAGCGGGCCAGAGCGGAGGCCAAGCGCGTGGGTGAGGCGGCTTCTGCGGAGGCGGAAGCCTCGGCGGCCCGGCGCGAGCGGATGGCGATGGAGCGGATCGCCGCGGCAGAGGCTTCGGCCGTGGCCGAGGTGCGCAGCGCGGCGGCGGAAGTG